>NZ_JBQTJC010000142.1:0-1836 GCF_052387495.1 Sphingosinicella sp.
AGACGACGACCGGCATGTCGGCGCCGCCGATCGGGATGATCAGCAGGAAGCCGATCGCGAAGGCGAGCCCGGTCAGCGTCCAGAACACCCAGGGATCCTGGTCCTGCGTGAAGTAAGCGGTGAGCCCCGCGATCGCCGCGAGCGTGCCGAGGTTGATCACGTGCCGCAGCGGCAGCATGATCGGCTTGCCCGACATGTTGCCGTTCAGCTTGAGGAAGGCGATCACCGAGCCCGAGAAGGTGATCGCGCCGATCGCCGAGCCCAGCCCCATCTCGACCCGGCTGACCGCGAAAATCTGCCCCGCCGCGTCGGCGATGCCGAAGGCGCCCGGGTTGAGATAGGCGGCCGCGGCCACCGCCACCGCGGCGAGGCCGACGAGGCTATGGAAGGCGGCGACGAGCTGCGGCATCGCGGTCATCGCGATCCGCCGCGCCATGACGAAGCCGATCGCGCCGCCGATCGCGATCGCCGCGACGATCTCGTAGAGGCCGGCGATCTCGTGCGTGGCCAGCGTCGTCCCGACCGCGACCGCCATGCCGAACATGCCGAGCCGGTTGCCAGTCCGCGAGGTCTCCGGGCTGGAGAGTCCCCTCAGCGCGAGAATGAAGCAGATACCCGCAAGCAAATAGGCAAGCATCACCCACGCGGGCAGCGCGGCGGTCTCATGCATGGCTTACGTCCCCCTGCGCGCCGGAGCCACTCACCCCTTGCGCTCCTTCTTCTTGTACATGGCGAGCATGCGCTCGGTGACGGCGAAGCCGCCGAAGATGTTGACGCTGGCCATCACGATCGCGGCGAGGCCGAGCCACTTGGCCGCCGGCACCGCCGCTGCCATCGCCGCGATCAAGGCACCGACGATGATCACCGAGGAGATGGCATTGGTCACGCTCATCAGCGGCGTGTGCAAAGCCGGCGTCACCGACCAGACCACGTAATAGCCGACGAAGCAGGCCAGCACGAAGATCGACAGGATAGTGATGAAGTCCAAGGCGTCCTCCCTTATGCCAGCCCGAGCCGTGCCTCGAGCAGGCGCAGCATGCGCGCATATTGATGCCGCCAGCGCGAATCCGGCACCTCGCGGCAGGCGATGCGCCGGACCGGCGCTAGGCTTGCCCGCCGCACTGCGTCGTCGCCGTGCCGCGCGGCCAGCGCGGCTTCGACGGCAATCTGCCGCGCGCCGAAATCCTCTCGCCACGCGGCGCGGACCGCCTCTGGGCGGAAGCCCTGGCACAGAATCGATTGCTCGCGCGCAATCCCGCCATACATCTCCATCGAGGCAAAGACGCTGAGGTCCGGGGCGCGGCTCCAGCCGGTGCCGGGCTGGTCGAAATCACTCGCGCAGGCGGCGATCGCCAGCGGCGGCAGCAGCATCGCCAGCCGCGCCGCCCGCCCGGTCATGCGTTCAGCCGGTCGTTGACGACCTTGCCGTCCTTCGTCAGCCGGGCGCCGAGCACGATCTCGTCGTCGTCGGGCAGCTTCACCGCCTTGGCCTCGGCGTCCCAGAAGGCGCTCAACAGGTTGAAGAGGTTGCGCGAATAGAGCGCCGAGGCGTCCGCCGCGAGCCGGCTCGGCACGTTCCGGTGGCCGACGATCCTGACGCCGTGCCGCTCGACGACTTCGCCCGGCTGGCTGCCCTCGACATTGCCGCCCTGCTCGACGGCGAGATCGACGATGACGCTGCCCGGCTTCATGGCCGCGAGCTGCGCGTCGCTGATCAGCCGCGGCGCTGGCCTGCCCGGGATCAAAGCGGTGGTGATGACGATGTCCTGCTTGGCGATGTGGCTGGAGACGAGCGCTGCCTGCGCGGCCTTATACTCGTCCGACATCTCGGTCGCG
>NZ_JBQTJC010000143.1:0-7915 GCF_052387495.1 Sphingosinicella sp.
CCGGCCGCGGCTGGCGCGATCCGGGCCTCTCGATCGACATTGAGGGCGATTGGCGCGGCCGCCTTTCGATCGCGCCCTTCGGCGCCGGCTACGACCATTGGCGAACCGCGGTCGTCCTCGCAAAGGAACGCGGCAACGCCACGATCGGCTTCGTCGACGGCACCACCGGCGAGCTCCCCGCCAGCCTCGCCTCGATGCCGCGGCGGGGCACCGGCGAACCCGCTTTCTCGGCTTTGCGCCCGGGCGCGATCATCGCGGTCGAGCGGCAGGGCGAGAGCGGCAATGTCTGGGCGCTGCGCTCGATCCCCGAAATCTCCGGCGCGATCATCGCCGAGGAGGTCGCTTCGGGGCGCATCCGCGCGATGCAGGGCGGCTTCGACGCGCGCCTTTCCGATTTCAACCGGGCGACGCAGGCGCAGCGCCAGCCGGGCTCGGCCTTCAAGCCGTTCGTCTATGCCGCGGCGCTCGACGCGGGGATGACGCCGGCCTCGATCATCATCGACGGCCCGTTTTGCGTGAATCCGGGCCGGGCCGGGCAAGATTGCTTCCGCAATTTCTCGGGCGGCTATGCCGGACCGCAGACGATGCGCTGGGGCCTCGAGCAGTCGCGCAATTTGATGACCGTGCGCGCTGCCAACCAGGTCGGCATGGACCGGGTCAACCGGCTCGCCGAGGCCATGGGCGTGGGCGAGAATTATCCGAACGTGCTGCCGGTTTCGCTCGGCGCCGGCGACACCACCGCGATGCGGATCACCAACGGCTTCGCGATCATGGCCAATCAGGGCCGGGCGCTTACCCCGACCGTGATCGACTATGTCCAGGACCGGCGCGGGCGCGTGATCTGGCGCGCCGACACCCGCCCGTGCGAAGGCTGCAACGCGGCCGACTGGGACGGACGGCCGATGCCCCGCCCGCCGCTTCGCACCCGCCAGGTGATGGATCCGATGACCGCCTATCAGGTCGTCCACATGCTCGAAGGGGTGGTCGAGCGCGGCACCGCGACGATCCTGCGCGATTTGGGTCGCCCGCTCTTCGGCAAGACCGGAACGACCACCGGCCCGACCAACGTCTGGTTCGTCGGCGGCTCGGCCGAGATCGTCGCCGGCGTCTATATGGGCTACGACCGGCCGCGGCCGATGGGCCATTACGCGCAGGGCGGCCGGATCGCGGCGCCGATCTTCCGCCAGTTCGCGCGGACCGCCTTCGAAGGCATGCCGGTCCTCCCCTTCCGCGCGCCACAGGGCATCCGCATGGTCGCGATCGACCGCCGCTCCGGCCGCCGCGCGCCCGGCGCCTGGCCCGGCACCGATCCGCGCGCCGCCGTGATCTGGGAAGCGTTCAAGCCGGAAAGCGAGCCGAGGCGCACCGCGACCCGCGAGGAGCTCGATCCCAATGCCGGCCGCCCGGCCCAGACCGTCGTCCGGATCGACCGGCGCGACAGCGATTTCTTGCAAAGCCAGGGCGGCATCTATTAGGCCGTCGCCCCGTCCCGTCATCCCGGCGCAGGCCGGGATCTCGTGGACATAAGGTTTCGGCGGGTCGCGCCGGGAGGACGAAAGGATTTTCATGCGCGCCGAAGCGCAAGCCTCCATCGATCAGATCCGCTCCGCGCTCGATTTGCTGCGCCGCTTCCTCGACTGGGACCGCGCGCTGAAGCGGCTCGAGGAGCTGAACGCGAAGGTCGAGGATTCGAAGCTTTGGGACGATCCCAAGGCCGCGCAGGGGGTGATGCGCGAGCGCCGTCGGCTGGACGAGGCGATCGGCGCCACCCGCGTGATCGAACGCGACCTCGCCGATACGACCGAATTGATGGAGATGGCCGAGGCCGAGGGCGACGCGAAAATGGTCGACGACGCCGTGGCCGCGCTTAACGCGCTCGCCGAGCGGGCCGAGCGCGACAAGGTCGCCGCTTTGCTCGCCGGCGAGGCCGACGCCAACAACACCTATGTCGAGATCAACGCCGGCGCCGGCGGCACGGAGAGCCAGGATTGGGCCGAGATGCTCCAGCGCATGTACGCGCGCTGGGGCGAGCGGCACGGCATGAAGGTCGAATTGGTCGCTCATCATGCCGGCGAGCAGGCGGGGATCAAATCGGCGACCCTGCTTCTCCGCGGCGAGAACGCTTATGGTTATGCCAAGACCGAGAGCGGCGTGCACCGGTTGGTGCGGATCTCGCCCTATGACAGCTCGGCGCGCCGCCACACCAGCTTCGCCAGCGTCTGGGTCTATCCCGAGGTCGACGAGGATATCGATATCGAGATCAATGAAAGCGACCTCAAGATCGACACCTACCGCGCGTCCGGCGCCGGCGGGCAGCACGTCAACACCACCGATTCGGCGGTGCGCATCACCCATTTGCCGAGCGGGATCATCGTCGCCTGCCAGAACCAGCGCAGCCAGCACAAGAACCGCGCCGAGGCCCTGAAGCAGCTGAAGGCGCGTCTCTACGAAGCGGAACTTCAGAAACGCGAGGCCGAGGCGAGCGCGGGCTACGAAGCGAAGACCGACATCGGCTGGGGCCACCAAATCCGTTCCTACGTGCTCCAGCCCTATCAGCTGGTGAAGGATCTCAGGACCGGGGTCACCTCCACCTCGCCGTCCGACGTGCTTGATGGCGATCTCGACCGGTTCATGGCCGCCGCCTTGTCGCAGCGGGTGACCGGCGAGAAGGTCGAGGTGGAAGATGTGGATTAGAGAAGATGTGGACTAAGGGCGCCGCCCTCCTCGCTCTGGTCCTGCTCGGCGGCTGCCGGCAGCAGGAACAGAAGGCCGCCTTCCCAGCGCCGCAGCGCCCGGTCGCGCCGATAGTTTCCTCCGCCTATCGCGACGAGGAGGCGCGCGACAGTGTCGGCGAGTTCCAGACCGTGGTGCGCCTCGCCGAAATCGGCCCCGGCATGTCGATCGCCGACATCGGCGCCGGCCAGGGCTATTATACCGTGCGCCTCTCGCCGATCGTCGGCCGGGCCGGCCGCGTGCTCGCCGAGGACATCGTCCCGGACACGATGCGGACGCTCGGCCAGCGCGTCCAGCGCGAGCGGCTCGACAATGTCGCGATCCGGGTCGGCCAGCCCAACGACCCGCAGCTCCCCGACCGCTCGTTCGACCGCATCCTGATGATCCACATGTATCACGAGATCGCCTCGCCGTTCGAATTCCTCTGGCATTTGCGCGACGATCTCAAGCCAGGTGGCAGCATCATCGTCGTCGACGCCGACCGCAGCACCGACCGGCACGGCACGCCGCCGAGACTGCTGGTCTGCGAGTTCAACGCCCTTGGCTACGAGCTCAAGCGCTTCGAGCGATTGCCCGACAGCGAATCCTATTTCGCCTCGTTCGAGCCGACCGGCGACCGGCCCGAGCCGGGCCAAATCCCGGCCTGCGCGCTTTAGGGGGCCAGACTCATAGGCTAGAGCAGGCCGAGCGCGCGGAAGCTGGCGCACTCGCCGGCGGCGAAGATCAGATGGTCGTGGAGGCGGATGCCGAGCGCCTCGGCGGTGGCGGCGAGGCGGCGCGTCGCCTGGATGTCGGCCTCGCTCGGCGTAAGGTCCCCACTCGGATGATTGTGGGCAATGACGAGGCCCGTGGCGTTCAGGGCGAGCGCGCGCTTGAAGATCGCGCGAAGCGGGAGATCGACGGCGCCGGGGCCGGCGGCATCATGCTCTTCGATTGCGAGCTGCCGCTGCCAATCGTCGAGAAGGAGCACGACGAGCTTCTCCTCCGCCGCGTCGGAAAAAAGCGGCGCGACGAGATTGGCTGCCTGCCTCGCTGTCGCGATCTGCACCCACTGGCCATGCCATCGCGCGGACCGACCCGGACGAAAGGGCTGATCCGGATCGGATCAAATTTCCCTCCAATTTGAATTGGAATCGGGCCATAGCGTTGGCGATGCGCACCTATCTCGATCTGCTCCGGCTCATCCTCGACGAAGGCGTCGAGCAACAGGACCGGACCGGTGTCGGCACCCGCTCGGTCTTCGGTCATCAAATGCGCTTCGACCTCTCGGCGGGCTTCCCCTTGCTTACCACCAAGAAGCTGCACCTGCGCTCGATCGTCATCGAATTGCTCTGGTTCCTGCGCGGCGACACCAACGTGCGCTGGCTGCAGGAGCAGAAGGTGAGCATCTGGGACGAATGGGCGGACGAGCAGGGCGATTTGGGACCCGTCTATGGCAAGCAATGGCGCCACTGGCCTGCCGCCGACGGGCGCGAGATCGACCAGATCGCCGGCCTGGTCGACCTGATCAGGCGCGAACCCGCCTCGCGCCGCCAGATCGTCACCGCCTGGAACCCGGCCGACCTCCACCTCATGGCGCTCGCCCCCTGCCACTGCCTGTTCCAGACCCAGGTGGCGGGCGGCAAGCTTCACCTTCAGCTCTACCAGCGCAGCGCCGACGTCTTCCTCGGCGTTCCCTTCAACATCGCGAGCTACGCGCTCTTGACGCACATGCTCGCCCAGCAATGCGGGCTCGAGCCGGGCACCTTCGTCTGGACCGGCGGCGATTGTCATCTTTATTCCAATCACTTAGAGCAGGCGCGCGAGCAACTGACGCGCGCGCCGCGGCCGCTGCCGAAGCTCACCATCCTGCGCCGCCCTGGAGCGATCGACGAATACCGCTATGAAGATTTCGAGATTTCCGCCTACGACCCCCATCCGCACATCAAGGCGGAAGTCGCCGTCTAGGCCCGTCGCGCAGGAAGAGAGATGAGCAGAGCCCCCTATATCGTCGGCTGGATGGGCAGCCTCGCTTTGGCGTTCGTGATCGGCCTGTTCGTCGGGCGCGGCAGCGGCACCGAGACGGCCGCGCCGGCGATCGACCAGAATCTGGTGACGCGCGCGCGGGCGCCGGACGAGAATGCGCTGATCGCCGCCAATGCCGAGCGGCCGGAAGCCCCCGCGCCGGCACCGCCCGCCCGACCGGAGCAGCCGCCGGTGGTCCAGGAAGCCTCCTCGACGCTCGAGCGCCAACCGCTCGACGAGTTCGATGCGGTCGAAGAGGCGGCCGAACAGGCCGAGGACGGCGGCAAGCCGCCGCGCTGAGGCCACGCGGTCGCCATTGACGGAGACCGGTGCGCCTCCGCATAGCGCGATGCGATGCGGCATCTTAGCTTCGCCTTCTTCATCGGACTGATCGGCGCGTTTGGCTTTGCGCCCTGGTCGCTGTGGCCGGTGACGCTTGCCGCCTTCGCCCTGTTGCTCTGGCTGATCGAGACGGCGCCGAACTTGCGCAGCGCGCTGGCGCGGGGCTGGTGGTTCGGTGTCGGCCAGTTCGCGCTGGGCCTCAACTGGATCGCGACCGCCTTCACCTATCAGGCGGCGATGCCCGCCTGGCTCGGCTGGATCGCGGTGGTGCTGCTCTCGCTCTATCTCGCCGTCTTCCCGGCCGCCGCCGCGGGTCTGGCCTGGCGCTGGGGCCGCAAGCAGCGGTTGGCGCTGGTGCTGATTCTCGCCGCCGCCTGGATCGTCACCGAGTGGCTCCGCGCGACCCTCTTCACCGGCTTCGCCTGGAACCCCGTCGCCGTCGCGCTCGTGCCGAGCGGTCTGGCGGGGATCGCTCAGTGGATCGGCACCTATGCCCTGTCCGGCGTGGCTGTATTGTTCGGCGGCGCCTTGTTTCTCGCCGCGCATCGGGGCAACCGAACCTCCGCGGCCCTGCTTCTCGCCGGCTTAAGCGGCGGGGGCGCGGCGCCCGGGGCGGCGGGGCCGTCGCCCGCGCCGACGGGCACCGCGATCCGCATCGTCCAGCCCAATATCGGCCAGCAGAACAAGTGGGACCCGGGCTTCGAGGCCGAGAATTTCCGACGGCTGGCGGCGCTGACCGGGCGCCCGGAGGCCGAGCCGCGGCTGATCCTCTGGCCCGAGGCGGCGACGCCCGACTTCCTCTCGATCGAGCCCGGCGCGCGGCGCCGGATCGCCGCGCTGATAGGTCCCAATGACCTGCTCCTCCTCGGTGGCGTCGAGCTGGTCTTCGACGCCCAAGGCGAGCCGGTCGCGGCCTATAACAGCTTGTTCACGCTCGATCCTCAGGGGCGTCTCCGGGGCCGCTACGACAAGGCGCACCTCGTTCCCTATGGCGAATATCTGCCCATGCGGCCCTTCCTGTCAGCGATCGGGATCAGCCGCCTCGCGCCCGGCACGCTCGATTTCCTGAGCGGGTCGGGGCCGCGCACGCTCGACCTGCCCGGCTTCGGCCGCGCCGGCGTCCAAGTCTGCTACGAGATCATCTTCTCAGGCCAGGTGGTCGACCGCGGCAACCGCCCCGACTTCATCTTCAACCCCTCCAACGACGCTTGGTTCGGCGCTTGGGGCCCGCCGCAGCATCTCGCCCAAGCGCGCCTCAGGGCGATCGAGGAGGGCCTGCCGGTGCTCCGCGCCACGCCCACCGGCATATCCGCCGTGATCGATGCGCAAGGGCGGCTGCTCGCCAGCATCCCCCAAGGGCAGGGCGCGGCGATCACGGGTCGGCTACCGGCCGGCGGGGCCCCGACACTCTTCGCCCGTTTCGGCAATCTCCTAGCCTTCATTTTCGCCGCTCTGCTCGTCGCGGCGGCGATTGCAGTGCGCCGCAAATCCGGCTAGGGCGCAGACATAAGGATATCTTTATATCCGCAAATCCCAGCTCTCCCAAGAGGACCAGCCAGCGATGCGCAGCAATTATCTCTTCACGTCCGAATCGGTGTCGGAAGGCCATCCGGACAAGGTCGCCGACCAGATTTCGGACGCGGTGGTCGATCTCTTCATCGGCCGCGATCCCGAGGCGCGCGTCGCCTGCGAGACGATGGTCACGACCAACCGCATCATCCTCGCCGGCGAGGTCCGCTGCCGCGAGGACGTGACCCCGACCATGTCCGAGATCGAGGAAGCGGCGCGCGGCATCGTCAAGAAGATCGGCTACGAACAGCACGGCTTCCACTGGCAATATGCCGATTTCGCCTGCCACCTGCACGGCCAATCGGCCGACATCGCGCAGGGCGTCGACGAGGCGGGCAACAAGGACGAAGGCGCGGGCGATCAGGGCATCATGTTCGGCTTCGCCTGCGACGAGACGCCGGACCTGATGCCGGCGACGATCCATTATTCGCACCGCATCCTCGAAATGCTCGCCGAGGCGCGCCATACCGGCGAGGCCGATTTCCTCGAGCCCGACAGCAAGAGCCAGGTCACGCTGGCCTACGAGAACGGCAAGCCGGTCCGCGCCGTGAAGCTGGTCGTCTCGACCCAGCACGCCAAGGGCTACGACCAGGCGAAGCTGCGCGATTATGTGAAGGGGGTCTTCGCCGACATCCTGCCCTCGGGCTGGATGCCGAACGACGACGAGGCGATCTTCGTCAACCCGACCGGCCTGTTCGAGATCGGCGGCCCTGACGGCGACGCCGGCCTCACCGGGCGCAAGATCATCGTCGACACCTATGGCGGGGCGGCGCCGCACGGCGGCGGTGCGTTCAGCGGCAAGGACCCGACCAAGGTCGACCGGTCGGCCGCTTATGTCAGCCGCTATCTCGCCAAGAACATCGTCGCCGCCGGCCTCGCCCGGCGCTGCACGATCCAGCTCAGCTACGCGATCGGCGTCGCCGAGCCGCTCTCGCTCTATGTCGATCTGCACGGCACCGAGGCGAACGGCGCGAGCGCGGCCCAGCTGGAGGAGGTGCTGCCCCAGCTCGTCCGGCTGACCCCGAAGGGCATCCGCACCCATCTCGGCCTCAACCGGCCGATCTACGTGCCGACCGCCGCTTACGGCCATTTCGGCCGCAAGCCGGCGAACGATTTGTTCAGCTGGGAAAAGACCGACCTCGTCGACGCGCTGAAGCAGGCGATCTGAGCCCGACGCCATGGCCGCCGACGCGAACCTCTACGGACTGTTCGCGGCGGCCGCCGAGGGCGCAGGCGACACGCCCGTTTTCGTCGAGGGCGGCGAGGC
>NZ_JBQTJC010000144.1:0-9494 GCF_052387495.1 Sphingosinicella sp.
GGCGGGGCTGGCGGGCGCCACCGCCAACCTGCTGGCCATCCAGGTCGCCAGCGAACCCACTACCCGCGCGACGCTCCACCTCGTCGAGCAGCGGGCCGCGTGGGCCAGGGCCACCGCCGACCTGCTCTACCTGCAGGGGGAGTGCGCCGAATGAGCGACGACCGTTCCTCGCCGATACGCTTGGGGCTCGGGCGCATCCGCGGCCTTTCGAGGCGGACCGCGGCGGCCGGGATCGCGGGCCTCGCCCTCCTCGCCCTCGCCCTCTTCCTTCTCCTCGACCGCGGCGGCGGCGATTCCGCCCAGGCCGCCTGTCCGACCGGCGAGCCCCTCTACTGGTACGACCCCATGATCCCGCAGGAGCGCCATCCCGGCCCGGGCAAATCCTCGATGAACATGGAGCTCATCCCCAGATGCCCGGGCGGCGGCGAGGCAGGCGGGGTCCGCGTGTCGCCGGCGATGGTCCAGAATCTCGGCGTGCGAACGACCCGCGCCCGGATGGTTGATTTCGCGCCGCGCATCCAGGCGGTCGGGCGCGTCGCCTTCGACGAGCGATTGATCACCGAGGTCCAGACGCTGACACCCGGCTTCGTCGAGCAGCTCGCCGTGCGCGCCGTCGGCGAAAGCGTCCGGCGCGGCCAGAGGGTCGCAAGCGTCTATTCGCCGGAACTCCTCACCGCGCAGAACGAATATCGGGCGCTGCTCGCCATGCCGGACGCGGTCGCCAGCCCCGAGCTGCGCCGGGCCGCGCGCCAGCGGCTCGCCTTGCTCGGCCTGCCGGGGGCGATGATCCGCCGGCTGGAGCAAGGCGGCGCGGCGCAACGCACCTATCCCGTGCTCGCCCCCGCGGCCGGCGTCATCACCCAGATCGGCGCGCGCCCCGGCGCGCAGGTTTCGCCCGGCCAGTCGATCGTCACGCTTGCCGGCCGGTCGCGCGTCTGGGTCATCGCCGAAATCCCCGAGGTCGCGCTGGGCGACGTCCGCCGCGGCCTGCCGGTCGAGATCAGGTTCCCCGCTTATCCGGAGGTGCGTCGCTCCGGCGCGATCGACTATATCTACCCGACCCTCGATCCACAGGCGCGAACGGCGCGGGCGCGGGTCACGCTGGCCAATGCCGATGGCCGGCTCATCGAGGGCATGCTCGCCAATGTGACCGTGATGGGCACCGGAGGCATGGCGCTGATCGTGCCGAGCGAGGCGGTGATCGACACTGGACGGCGCAAGGTGGTGGTCGTCCGGCGCGACGGCGCCTTCCGCCCTGTCGAGGTCCGCACCGGCCGTGAGGCCGGTGAACAGACCGAGATTCTCGACGGCATCGAGCCCGGCGCCGAGGTGGTTGTGTCGGGCCAGTTCCTGATCGATTCCGAAGCGTCGCTGACCGGGGTCATGGAACGGCTCAACGCCTCCGCCGCGCCGCGCGGCGAAGGCCCCGAGCTGGCGGTCGGCAGCGGGACCCTCCGCTCGATCGGCGGCCAAGCACGGACGGTCACGATCGAGCACGGACCGATCCCGATGCTGAACTGGCCGCCGATGACGATGACATTCGCCGTCCGCGATCCGGCGATGCTGCGCGGGCTCGCGCGCGGGCAGCGCGTCGAGTTCGCGCTTCGACCGCAGCCGCAGGGCGGGACCTATGTGGTCGAGCGCATCGCCAGGGCGCCGGCACGATGATCGAAGCCGTCATCCGCTGGTCGGTGGCCAACCGCCTGCTCGTGCTGCTTGGCGTCGCGTTCGTCGCCATTGCCGGCACCTATGCGGCGATGCGAACCCCGCTCGACGCGATCCCCGACCTCTCGGACGTGCAGGTGATCATCCGAACGTCTTATCCCGGCCAGGCGCCCGACATCGTCGAATCGCAGGTCACCTACCCGCTCGCCACGACGATGCTGTCAGCGCCGCAGGTCAGGGCGGTGCGCGGCTTTTCCTTCTTCGGCGACAGCTATGTGACCGTCTTGTTCGAGGACGGGACCGATCTCTACTGGGCCCGCTCGCGAACCCTCGAATATCTGAGCCAGGCGTCGGGGCGGCTTCCGGAAGGGGTCAGCCCGACGCTCGGGCCGGACGCGACCGGCGTCGGCTGGGCGTTCCAATATGCGCTGGTCGACCGGACCGGGCGGCACGACCTCGGCCAGCTGCGCGCGCTGCAGGACTGGTTCCTGAGCTTTCGGCTGCGTGAGATCGAGGGCGTCGCCGAGGTGGCCAGCCTTGGCGGCATGGTCCAGTCCTACCAGGTCCAGATCGATCCGGACCGGCTCCAGATCTACCGCGTCTCCGCGGGCGAGGTGATGGATGCGGTGCGCCGCGCCAATCAGGAAGCCGGGGGCTCGGTGATCGAGCGCGCCGGCGCCGAGTTCATGGTGCGGGTCGGCGGCTATCTCTCGACGCTCGAAAGCTTCCGCAGCATCCCGCTGAGCGCGACCGCCGGCGGGACGCCGGTGACGGTCGGCGACGTCGCGCGCGTGCAGATCGCCCCCGATTTCCGGCGCGGCATCGCCGAGCTCAACGGCGAAGGCGAGGTCGTCGGCGGAGTCGTCGTGGTGCGCCAGGGGGCCGACACGATGGCGGTGATCGAGGCGGTCAAGGACCGGCTGCGCGAGCTGCGGGCGAGCCTCCCGCCCGGCGTCGAGGTGGTGACGGTCTACGACCGCTCCGCCCTGATCGAGCGCGCGGTCGACAATCTGTGGGAAAAGCTTGCCGAGGAGTTCCTCGTCGTCGCGCTGGTCACCGTCCTGTTCCTCCTCCACTTCCGCTCGTCGCTGGTCGCGATCATCACCCTGCCGATCGGCGTGCTGGCCGCGTTCCTGGTCTTGTATTTGCAGGGGATCAACGCCAACATCATGTCGCTCGGCGGGATCGCGATCGCGATCGGCGCGATGGTCGATGCCGCCATCGTCATGATCGAGAATGCCCACAAGAAGCTCGAACATGCCCGCGAGCGCGACGGCGAGATCGACGAGCCGCGGCGGCGCCGGATCCTGACCGAGGCCGCGATCGAGGTCGGCCCGGCGCTCTTCTTCTCGCTGCTCGTCATCACCCTCTCCTTCCTGCCGATCTTCACGCTGGAGGCGCAGGAGGGCCGGCTGTTCCGGCCGCTCGCGCTTACCAAGACCTATGCGATGGCCGCCGCCGCGGGGCTGTCGATCACGCTCGTCCCGGTCCTGATGATCATGTTCATCAAGGGCCGCATCCGCCCCGAGGCCGCCAACCCGCTGAACCGCGGGATGATCGCGGCCTATCGGCCCGCGCTCCAGTGGGTCTTGAGATGGCCGAAGGCGACGCTTCTCATCGCCCTCGTCGCGCTCGCCATCTCGATCGTCCCGGCGAGCCGGCTGGGCAGCGAGTTCATGCCGCCGATGGACGAGGGCGACATCCTTTACATGCCGACCGCTTTGCCTGGGCTTTCGGCGGCCCGCGCCTCCGAGCTGCTCCAGGTCACCGACCGGATCATCATGACGGTTCCCGAGGTGCTGAGCGCGTTCGGCAAGGCCGGGCGCGCGGACACAGCGACCGATCCGGCGCCGCTGGAAATGTTCGAGACGACGATCCGGCTGCGGCCGCGAAGCGAATGGCGGCCCGGAATGACCATGGACGGGATCATCGAGGAGCTCGATTCGCGCTTGCGAATCCCCGGTCTGGCCAATGTCTTCGTGCCGCCGATCCGCAATCGGATCGACATGCTGGCGACGGGCATCAAGAGCCCCGTCGGCGTGAAGATATCGGGTCCGGACCTCGCGACGCTCGAACGCCTCGGCCGCGAGGTCGAGGAGGCGGTGCGGCCGATCGACGGCACGACCTCCGCGGTGTCGGACCGGATCGGCGGCGGGCGCTACATCAATGTCGAGGTCAACCGGCTCGCCGCGGCGCGCTACGGCCTTTCGATCGAGGATGTGCAGCGCACCGCCGCGATGGCGGTCGGGGGCGTGCGCATCGGCGAAAGGGTGGACGGGCTTGCCCGTTTCCCGATCAACGTCCGGTTCCCCCGCGAGACGCGCGACAGCGTCGCCGCGCTCGGCCGGCTGCCGATCATCACGGCGAACGGCGCGGTCGTGCCGCTCTCCGCCGTCGCGACGATCGAGGTCGCCCCGGGACCGGCGATGATCCGCAGCGAGAACGCCCAGCCCTCGGTCTGGGTCTATGTCGACGTGCGCGGCCGGGACGTGGTCGGCTATGTGAACGAGGCGCGGCGCGCCGTCGAAGCGCGCGTCGACCTTCCGCCCGGCTATTCAATCAGCTGGTCGGGGCAGTTCGAATATGCGCAGCGCGCCGGCGAGCGTCTGGCCTGGGTCGTTCCGGCCACGGTCGCGATCATCTTCCTGCTGCTGTTCCTCGCATTCCGGCGCGTCCGGCAGCCCGTCATCATCCTGTTGACCGTTCCTTTCGCTCTCGTCGGCGGCGTCTGGCTGGTCTGGCTGCTCGGTCACGACGTCTCGGTCGCCACCGCCGTCGGCTTCATCGCGCTCGCCGGCCTTGCCGCCGAGTTCGGCGTGGTCATGCTGGTCTATCTCGACCGCGCGATCGAGGAACGAGCGAGGGCGGGCCGCTTCTCACGCGTAGAAGATCTGGACGAAGCATTGATCGATGGAGCGGCCCTGAGAGTGCGGCCAAAAGCGATGACCGTGGCCGTCATCCTGGCGGGCCTGTTCCCGCTGCTCGTGGGCACCGGCGCCGGCTCCGAGGTCATGCAGCGTCTCGCCGCGCCGATGGTCGGTGGCATGATCACGGCGCCCTTGCTGTCGTTGTTCGTGCTGCCGGCAATCTACAAGCTGCTCGGCCCCGGACGGCTCGTCCGCGAGGATCGCAACGCGGAGGCGCTTCCTGCTGCTGGAGCCGGGGCCGGAACCTAGAGGAGACATGCGATGAACTGTCCGATGATAATGGGCGGCGGCGGAGTGATGATGATCGCAACGGGCCTGGTCTGGCTCCTGATCCTCGCCGCCCTGCTGCTCTCGATCGCGGCGCTGATCAAATATCTGCGATCCGGCCCGCGATATAAGGCGCCGGGCGAGGCGCGGCGGAAACTGAGACAGAAGGGAGCCTCAGGCCATGGCCGAAAAAGATCTCGTTCTGGTCACCGGCGGCAGCGGCTATCTTGGCGGCGCGATCATCCGCAGGCTTGCCGACGAGTACAGGCTCGTCGGCCTCGATCGTCCGGGGGGCGCCGCGCCGCCCTCCCCGGCCCACCAGATCGATGTCGATCTCGCGAGCGAGAAATCGGTGCGCGTGGCGCTCGGGAACGTCCGCGACCAATTTGGCGGCCGCATCGCCTCGGTGGTCCATCTCGCGGCCTATTACGACGTCTCGGGCGATCCGAACCCGCTCTACGACAAGATCACCGTCCAGGGCACGCGCCGGCTGATCGACGCCCTGCAGGCGTTCGAGGTCGAGCAGTTCATCCTCGCCAGCACCATGCTCGTGCACCGGCCGACGGACATGCCGGACGAGACCATCGACGAGGACTGGCCGCTCGATCCGCAATGGGCCTATCCCGAGTCCAAGGTCAAAGCCGAACAGCTGCTCCGCGAGTCACATGGCGAGATTCCGGTGGTCCTGCTCCGGATCGCCGGAGTCTATGACGATCTCGGCCATTCGCCCTTCGTCGCCCAGCAGATCTCCCGCATCTACGAGCACCGCCTGACGGCCCATCTCTATCCCGGGATGCTTTGCGCGAACCAATCGTTCGTCCATCTCGACGATCTCACCGAAGCGGTCGCCAGGCTGATCGGGCGGCGCGCCGATCTGCCGGCAGAGCTGCCGCTGCTGGTCGGCGAGCCGGACGCGCTCGGCTATGAAGAGGTGCAGAACATCATCGGCTGCGCGCTCCACGGCGAGCAATGGACGACGATCCGCATTCCGCAGTCGCTCGCCAAGGCCGGCGTCTTGCTCCAGGAGGAAGTCCTCGGCGAGGACAGCTTCATCAAGCCGTGGATGGTCGAGGCCAGCAACGACCATTACATCCTGGACATCGGACGCGCCCGGTCCCTGCTCGACTGGGAGCCGAGGCATTCGCTCGGACGGACGCTCCCCAGGATGGTCGAGGCCCTGAAGAGCGATCCCATCGGCTGGTACAAGGAGAACAAGCTCAATCCGGCGCTGGTCGCCTGGTACGGCCAGGACCCCGGGCGACAGGAAGGCCGGGAAGGCGATGCCGGGGCGGCCGACGGGACGGGCGCGCAGGCCGGCGAGCACCACGATCTCGACATGGGCCGTGACGACCATATGGCGATGATGGCGGAGGACGAGCGCAGGACGCGCTGGGCCCATTTCGCCAATATCGGCCTTGGTCTGTGGCTCGCCTCCAGCCCCTTCATCTTCGGCATCGCCGATTCCGCGTCGGTTCCCGAGGCGGTGCGAGCCGTCACCGCCGAGCGCGGGCTGCCGTCGATCGAGTGGCGAAGCGCGGCCCTCGCCTGGAACGACGTCGCGATCGGGCTGCTTATCGCGGCACTCGGCGCGTTGTCGCTATCGCGCAGAACGGCCTGGTTCGGCCAGTGGGGCAATTGCTTCGCCGGCCTGTGGCTGCTGTTCGTCCCGCTGCTCTTCTGGGCGCCGAGCCCGGCGGTCTATTCCAACGAGATGCTGGTCGGAGCGCTGGTCATCGCCTTTTCGGTGCTGGTGCCGATGATGCCGGGCATGAGCATGAAGGGGATGATGGACCCCACCTCGGTCCCGCCCGGATGGACCTACTCGCCCTCGACCGCGGCGCAGCGCTTTCCCATCGTCGCCATGGGCGTGGTCGGCCTGCTGATCTCCCGGCATCTCACCGCCTACCAGCTCGGCCATATCGACACGGCGTGGGATCCCTTCTTCGCCGGCGCCGCCGCCGACCCCAGGAACGGCACCGAGGAGATCGTCACCTCCTACGTCTCCAAAGCGTGGCCGATTCCCGATGCCGGCCTCGGCGCGGTCAGCTATCTGATCGAGATATTGATGGCGGTGATGGGCACGCGGACGCGCTGGCGGACGATGCCGTGGATGGTGACCTTCTTCGGAATATTGGTCGTGCCGCTCGGCGTCGTCAGCATCTACTTCATCATCATCCAGCCGATCCTGCTCGGCACCTGGAGCACGCCGGCTTTGATCGCGGCGCTGGCGATGCTGATCATGATCCCGTTCGCGCTCGACGAGCTGATCGCGATGGGCCAGTTCCTCTACTGGTCGCGCTGCCGGGGCGAACCGGTCGCGCGCATATTCTTCAAGGGCGGCGCGGTCGCAGGGGGCGAGGAAGATGCGGGCGACGCGATGGCCTCGTGGCGCCCGGCCTGGGCCGAGGCGAAGCGCGGGGTAACGCTGCCGCGCACCCTCGCGGCGAGCATCGCGATCGGCCTGTTCCTCATGCTGACCCGGATCATCCTGGGCACGAGCGGGGCAATGGCGAACAGCGACCATCTGATCGGGGCGCTCATCATCACCGTGGCGGTCATCGCGACCGCCGAGGTCGCGCGCCTGCTTCGCTTCGTCAACGCGGCGTTCGGGCTCTGGCTGATCGCGGCGCCCTTCCTGCTGGAGGGCGCGAGCGGCCTGGCGAGCGGCCTCAGCGCCGTCCTCGGGATCGCCCTCGTCCTGCTCAACCTGCCGCGCGGGGCGCGCAGCAACGAGCATTATGCCGGCTGGGACCGCTTCGTGCTTTGAATCGCCGCGAACGGAATCCGCGCTTGACCTTCCAGTCGCTGGAACGTGCATGCTGCGCGCGACTCGAACCGTTCAAGGCAGGCGGATGATGAACGACAAGACATGCCGCGAGGACGAAACCGGGATGTCCGGGGACGCCCGGGCCGGCGGCACCGCCGGTTGAGTTCGCGAAGACGGGATCGAACGGCCAGGCACGCTTCGTCGTGCGCCGCCGCGTTTCTCCGGCGAGCCGGTCCTCGGCCGGCGCGAGCCCGCCACGCTTGGCTCGCCGTCAAGCGGGCGGGAAAAAGAGCCGCCGAAGCGAGCGGCGGCAAGGTTACGATCGGTCCGGCGCCGCCGCACGGGCGCGCTTCGATGCGACGAACGCATTCAGGCTCGCGACCGGGACGAGCGTCGACCGGCCGACCTTTATCGTCTCGATCTCGCCGGCGGCGATGCACAAATAGAGCGTGGAGCGGCCGATGCCGAGCATGGCCGCCGCCTCGGGAATGCGGACCGCGACCGGAGGCAGCGCAGGCTGGCCGCGCCGCGCCCTCATCGGCCCTTCGCCTTGCGCTGCGATTGGCGCGAGCGGAGGAATTCGCGATCGCTGTCGAGGAATGCGGCGAGCATGGCGGGGACCAGCTCCGTCACCGGCGCGCTTTCTCCATAAGCCTCCTGATAGGCCGCGGCGTAAGCCGTCAGCGCCTCGTGGAGCTCGGGCGGGACGAGAACGGTCAGCTTGACCGGGGTCCGGTCCGGAATTCGGGCGAGTTTCAGCATGGCCGGTCATCCTCTCCAGGGTCTCAGAACCAGATCCTTGTGCACCAGCACGCGCACCGGAAAACCGGGCCGGATCCTGATCGTCGGCTGGATGTCGAGGTTGCGCTCGACGATCCGCTGCCCCGCCCGGTCGGCATTGCCCTGGGCGGACTCCCGCAGCGCGCGGACCAGGTCGGCCTCGCTGTTCCCGAAAGTCAGTTGCGTGCCGACGCCGAGCAGGGTCGACAGGCCGATCCCGCGCAGCAGCCGCCAGGTGTGGAAATCGACCCGGTCCTCGAGCCCCGCATAGCCTCGGGCGTCGGTTGCCGGCGCATTGTCGAGGGCGATCGAGGTCCCGTCCGGCAGCACCAGCCGTTCCCAGACCAGGAGCGCGCGGCTCTGGCCGAACGCCACCACGCTGTTGTAGCGGCCGATCAGGCGGGCGCCCTGCGGGATCAGCAGGGTCCGGCCCGTTGCGCTGTCATAATTCGGCTCCGTCACCTGGGCGACGACCATGCCGGGCAGGTCCGAGTTCAATCCGGTCAGCAGGCTCGCCGAGATCGTGCTGCCCGCGGACAATTGCCAGCGCGAGGCCGGCGGCTGCAGCCGGCCCGGATTGACGCTCTCGTCCGCGCCGCGGCCACGCGAAAAGGCGAGGTTCTGCGCCTGTCCCGGCGCGCCCGATGCGCTGTCCGTCCCGCCGGGTGCCGCGACCGCGGGGCCGGCGATCACGGGCTGGGGCGCGCCGCCGGCGTCGGCCGCGCCAGTGCGCGCGAGCTGCATCATCACCGGAGCCTCGCGCGCCTGGCGCGCTTCGGCGAGCCGCCGCTGCCGCTCGGCTTCCGCCGCCTGCGCGGCGGCGTCCGTCGGCCCGGATCGGACCTGGCCCGGCGAAGGGGTCTCCGCCGCCATCGCGCGCCGACGCTCGAGGATCGGCCTCCCGAGATCGCCGGGCAGAGGCGGTCCCAGCCGGGGCACGTCGCCATAATCGCGCGGCGCGCCGGAAGCGAACAACCCGCCCGCGGCTGCCGCGAAGGACGAGGGTTACTGGATCGACCGAGGCCGGCTCCGCGGGCGCGTCGGAAGCGCGAGCGACGCTGATGACGGCCTCCGCCGCCGCAGGGCGC
>NZ_JBQTJC010000145.1:0-3354 GCF_052387495.1 Sphingosinicella sp.
GATGTACGTCGTCTGGTGGAGCGGCCGAGGCTATCTCACCCCGATCATCCTGATCGCCACGCTCGCTTTGTTCGGCCTCGTCCTGCAGGCGGGACGGCCGATGATCGCCGACACGCTCTGGTACTGGGGCATCGCCTTCGTCGCCGCCGCCGTCGCCAACTGGATCGTCGGCGTCCGGGTGAACCACAAGAAGAGACGCGCGGCGAGATCGACGCGGCTCATCTACGGCGCGCGCCACCGCTTCATGTCGATCCCGATGGAAAGCTTCTCCATCGTCCTCGTCCTGTGCGGCATCGGATTGATTGTGACGGACTTGGCTTAGCTACTCTCCACCGCATGCACCCGTGCCCGGGGCTGCATCGGCAGCGTCACCAGGCTGATCTCGACCAGCTCCAGCTCGTTGAGCTCGCGCGGCCCCTCGCCCTTCGCTTCGCGCACCCGGTAGCCGAAGCTCAGCCCCCGGACCGCGCCCGCGCCGAGCAGCCGCGCCGCCTGCCTGTCGACGAGCCGCCCGATCACGCGCAGCCCGCGCCGGTCCTCCTTCAGATATTCGATCCGCCCGATCGGCCGCCCCGGCTCGTGCTGCCAGAGCAGGGGCACCGCCCCCGCCCCCCGCTTCAGGCTCCGCGCGAACGCCCCGGCCCTGATCACGTCGCCGCCCCGGTCCGGCCGCTCGAACACGGCCGCATAGCCGGCGAACCTCATGAGCGGATCATCTCGAGCAGACCCATCCGGACCGCGATCCCCGCGACCAGCAGCGCCAGCACGATCCTCACAGCCCAGCTCACCACCGCCTGCCCGGCCGATTTCTTCGCGTCGCGCCAGGCGCGCAGCAGCTCCCTCAGCGCGTCCATGTCCCGCCGCGCATTGTCATCCTTGAGCCCGAGCGCGGCCAGCGCCCGCTCCGCCCCGATTTCGCTCGCCTCCTCGATCAAAGCACGCAGGGTGGCCATGTCGGCGCCCTGCCCTTCCGCCTGCCCGACGAGCAGCGCCAGCAGCGACGCGTTCTGATTGCCCATTTGGTTTCGTCCTCGATATGATCGGCTCGGATGACCCGCACCGTGATGCTCCTGATCCTCGCTTTGGTGCTCGCGCTCGCCGCCTGGTGGCTGTGGCGCGAGTGGCGGATCGACAGTTGCTCCGCGGACCGCGGCGAGTGGAATTACTCGACCGAAGCCTGCGACCCCTTGCCCCGCTGAAAGCCGAGCATTTCGCGCTTCTCGTCGTCGCTCAGGAATTCCGCCCGGCTGACCTGCGTCCAGAGCCGCTCGCGGTCCTCGGCGAGCGCGCTGACCTGGTCGACGTCGAGCGCGAGCCTGAGGCCCGGCCACCAGCTCGCCAGGGCGTCGCCGATCCCGCGCAGGATCCGCTCCGCCATCGGCAGCACGGTCAGCCGCCACAGCGCCCGGTTCGCCTCGCGATAATTGGCGTAGGTCGCGTCGCCCGGCAGCCCGAGCAGCATCGGCGGCACTCCGAAGGCCAGGGCGATCTCGCGCGCCGCCGCGGCCTTCAGCCCGACGAAATCCATGTCGGCGGGGGTCAGGCTCATCGCCTGCCACTTCATCCCGCCCTCGAGCAGCAGCGGCCGCCCGGCATTGTCCGCGCCGGAAAATTCCGCCTCCAGCTCGGCGCGAAGCCGCTCGAACTGCTCTGCCGAAAGCCCCGCCCCGTCGCCCGGCTCGTAGACCAGCGCCCCGGAGGGCCGCGCCGCATTGTCGAGCAAAGCCTTGTTCCACCTGGACGCTGCATTGTGCACCGCCACCGCCGCCGCCGCCGCGCCGAGGCAGCCCAGCCCCTCATGGTCGTCGAGCGGATGCGCGGACTTCAAATGCACCACGCCCGGCCGCCCCAGCCCGTCCTGCGCCGGAATCCGGCTCTTCGCCTCCCCGACCTTGTAGAGATAGGCGGCGGGCCACCCGCCCGCGTCGGCTTCGACGGTTACCCGCTCCGGCCGCAACGCGAACAGCTCGACAGGTGCGCCTTCCCCGTCCTGCAGCACCTGCACGAACGCATTGCCATGCAACAGCAACTGCGTCGCCACCGTTTCCAGCAGGGCGGGACGCATCAGCCCGACGGCTCGCTCTTCCTTGTGCCCCGGCGACGGCCGGGGCCCAGTCTTGTCTTCTCGCTGGACCCCGGCCTCCGCCGGGGAACGAATCGCATAAACCGGACACCACGCCACGCTCTCCGCCACCAGCCGCACAGCCCGCTGCGCCACCGGATTGGCCAGATAGGCCTCCCGCACCTGGGCCTCGTAGCTCCTCGGCCAGGGCTCGCACGAAAAGAAGTGCCGAAACCCCGCGAACAAAAACGGCCGCGCCCGCGGCGCGGCCTTCCGCCCGAACCATTTCATGTGCAGAACCTCTTGCTATGCGTGCACTACCGATCGCCTTCGCCGCCCTGCTCGCCACCGCGGGCCTTGCCCCCGCCGGCAGCCAGAGCGACGCCAAAGCCGGCGACACCTACGAAAATCTCCAGCTCCTTGCCGATCTGCCCGAGCGCGAGCTCCGCCCGGTGATGGAGCGTTGGTCCGCCGCCCTCGGCACCGGCTGCAGCCACTGTCACGAAAGCTATTCCGACGCCGTCGACACCCCGATGAAGCTCCGCGCCCGCGAGATGCTCCGCATGGTCCGCGCGATCAACGCCTCGACCTTCGCAACCCCCGGCGCGCCGCAAGTCACCTGCTGGACCTGCCACCGCGGCCAGCGCGTGCCCGCGCCGCAACCGCCGCTCCCGCCGCGGCCTACAACCTCCTGATCCGCGGCTCCGCTCGCTCGCGCCCCTGGGTCAGCTCGATCATCGCCCAGACCATCGCGTCGGCGCGGTCGGGGCTGCGTCCCGGCCCCTCGTAGCCGCCGCCGCTGGTCAGCCCGCAGAGCTGGTCCTCCAGTTCCGGGAAGGCGCCGGCGAATTTCGCCTTGCCGGTCGCGAAGAGATTGGCGATCGGCTCGGCCCGCTGGCCTTTGCCGAACCGCGCCTGCACGGCCTTGACCGGCAGCGCGCAGTCCGCGCCCCTGAGCACGCTCGCCACCATCTCGCCGCCCTGGTTGGTCTCCGCGACGACGAGGTCGGCCGACCAGCGCTCCGCCGCGCGGACCACCTCCCGCGCCCAGCCGTCCGGCGCCAGCCCGGCGACGCTCGCATCGTCCAGCACATAAGCGATCCCGTCATGGCCGATCCCGCAGGCAAGGATCCCGCACGCCCCCGCCGCGCTCGCCGGCGGATCGACGCCGATCACGACGCGCTTGCAGCTCGCCGGCGCGCGCCCCCCGGCCCCCTCGTTACCCGCGCGGGTGCACAACGCGCCCACCACCTCCTCCATCAGCACCCCCTCCACCTCCAGCCGGCCCAAGC
>NZ_JBQTJC010000146.1:0-3612 GCF_052387495.1 Sphingosinicella sp.
GGCGCTGTTCGCCGGCGGCTGCTTCTGGTCGACCGAGCACGATCTCGAGCAGGTCCCGGGCGTGGTCGCGGCGGTGTCTGGCTTCAGCGGCGGAACTTTGGCCAATCCGAGCTACCGGCAGGTGGTCGGCGGCGGGACCGGGCATCTCGAGGCGGTGCTGGTGACCTACGATCCGGCGCGGATCTCCTACGGCCAGCTCGTCCGGCGCTTCCTGAGGACGATCGATCCGACCGACAATGGCGGCCAGTTCTGCGATCGGGGCGAGAGCTACCGGACCGCGGTCTTCGTCTCGAATCAGGGACAGCTGCGCGAGGCGCGGGCGGCGCTGGCCGAGGCGGCGCGGACGCTCGGGCGGCCGGTCGTCACGCCGGTGCGGCGGGCCGGGCGCTTCTACGAAGCCGGGGCCGAGCACCAGGATTATGCGCGGCGCAATCCGGCGCACTACCGGCGTTACCGCCGCGGCTGCGGCCGCGATGCGCGGCTCAGGGAGGTCTGGGGCTGATGTTCCCCGGCGGAGGCCGGGGTCCAGCCTGAAGGGAAGACTGGGTCCCGGCCTTCGCCGGGACACAATTTCTAGCGGCTGCCGAGCACCCCGAGCGCCGCCACCACCATCGCCTCGGTCGCGGTTGCGATCACCGCCTCGGCTTCGGGCGCGAAGAAGGGGCTGTGCAGCGAGGGCAGGCGGGCGGTGTCGCCGTTGACCGCGTCCCAGCGCGCCTGGGGAACGCCGCCGACCCAGAAGATCAGGCTTTCGATATTGCGGTCGGCGAGGTGGTACTGGCTGAAATCCTCGCCGGCCATGACCGCGCGGACCTGCCGCACCCGCTCCTCGCCGAAATGCGCGCGGAAGCGGGCCATGGTGGCGTCGGTCAGCGCCGCGGTGTTGACCGTGGCGGGGGTGTAATTCACCTCCTGGGTGATCACCGGCATCCGGTCCTCGGGGATGCCGGCGGCGATCGCCTCGCCGCGGGCGATGCGGCGGATCCCGTCGAGCAGCATCTGGCGGACCTCGGGTGTGTAGCTGCGCACGGTCAACTGCAGCCGCGCCTCGTCCGAGATGATGTTGTGCTTGGTGCCGGCGTGGAAGCTGCCGACCGTGACCACTGCGGAATCGAGCGGGTCGAGCTCGCGGCTCACGAGGGTCTGCAGCGATGTGACGATGCGGCTGGCGAGGACGATCGGATCGCGGGTCGTGTGCGGCGCGGCGCCGTGGCCGCCCTGCCCGCGCACCTGAATGTCGACCGAATCGACGTTGGCGAGCGCCGGGCCGGGGGTGAAGCCGATGATCCCGGCGGGGAGCGTCGCCGAATCGTGGAAGGCGATGACGTGGCTGGGGCGCGGGAAGCGCGTGAACAGGCCGTCGTCGAGCATCGCCTTGGCGCCGAGCCCGACCTCCTCGCCGGGCTGGCCGATCATGACGAGCGTGCCGGACCAGCGATCGCGCATCGCGACGAGGCGGCGGGCGGCGCCGATCCAGGCGGTCATGTGGGTATCATGGCCGCAGGCGTGCATGACGCCGCTCTCGACGCCCGCCGAGCTGGTCGCGCGGACCCGGCTGGCGAAGGGCAGGCCGGTCTGCTCCTCGACCGGGAGCGCGTCCATGTCGGCGCGCAGCATCGCCACCGGGCCGGGGCCGTTCTCGAGCACCGCGACCACGCCGGTGCCGCCGACGCCGGTGGTGACGGTGAAGCCGAGCGCCCGCGCCTGCGCCGCCATCCGCTCGGCGGTCGCCCGCTCCTGCATCGACAGCTCGGGATTGGCGTGGAACTCGCGATAGAGCTCCATCAGCGCGGGCATGTCCTGCCGGATCGCCTGGTTGAGCTCCTGCGCGTCGAGCGGCCCCGTCATGGCCGCGGCCAATAGCATGGCGGCGAAGATTTTGCGTCGCATCCGGGCATCCTTCTAGCGGGCGGGGGTGAGCTCGATCACGTCGAGCAGCGATTCATAGGCGGGGCGGGGCAATACGAGGCGCCAGCGATCGTCGCCGATCCGCTCGACGATGCCGGCCATGTCGCGGTCCCGGTCGAAGCCGTAGCGATAGGCGCGGCGCTCGTCGCCCAATTGCATCGTGCCGAGGAAAATGAGGCGCAGCTCGTTGTCGGAATAGAGGCGGCCGATCGGGCGCTGCGATCCGGTGAGCTTGGTGAAGCTCATCCCCTCGCCCGCCGCGGCGATCCGGCAGCGGAAGGCGGGGTAGGCGACGAAGGCGAGATTGGACGGCTGGCGCGCGCCGAGCTTGAGGACGCGGCAATTGTAGTCGCCCGGCGGCGGCGCGGGATTCTCCAGCGCCATGTCGGGATCGAGCAGGACGCCCTCGCGCGCCAGCTCGGCCTGGTGGCCCGCCGCGCGGGCGCCGGCGAGCGCCTCGACCCAGGCGTCGCGCCAGTCGCGCAGCCGGTCGCGGTCGGCCTCGGTCGCGACCGCCCGCCAGTTCGCGGCTGGCGGGATGCAGCGCCGCTCCTCGGGCGCGGCGAGCGGCGCGTCCGCCTGCGCGGGGCAGGCGGGCTGGGCGAGAAAGGCAAGGACGAGGAGCGGGCCCATCGGCGCCAGCTTGCGCCGGATCGGGGCACGCCTTCAACCCCATTGAGCCAGATCATTGCGCTCCCGGCGCGTTTGGGGCACCTTCACTCGGAGGACGTCGGCACGGGGCCTGCGCCCTTGTCGAGTCGAGGGGGGATTTTGAGATGATCAAATATATGCTCGGCGCCGCCGCCGTCGCCGCTCTGGCAGTGCTTCCGGCCTCAGCCCAGAACGTCAATGCCCAGCCGAATTACGGCTCGATCACGCTGCGTACGGGCTTCACGCCCGATCCGCAGGTGGTCGCGCTCCAGTCCGGTGGCGAGATCAATGCCGAGGCTGCGGTGAGCCCGGATTGCCGCGGCTTCATCAGCAACGCACCCGACGTCCGGCTCCACTTCACGGGCGGCAGCTCGCTGCCCTTGATCATCTCGGTCGCATCGCGCGCCGATACGACCTTGGTCGTCAACGCGCCGGACGGCCGCTGGTATTGCGACGACGATACCGGGGTGAACGGCTTGAACCCGATGGTCCGCTTCAACCGTCCGCTGACCGGCCGCTACGAGATCTGGGTCGGCACCTACGGCAATGCGAGCCTGCAGCCCGCCAGCCTCCACATTTCGGAGCTGTACAGCCAGTAGGCGCCTATTGCGCCGTCCAGCCGCCGTCCATGCTGAGGTTCGCGCCGGTGATCGAGCCGGCTTCGTCGCGGCAGAGGTAGAGGGCGAGGGCGGCGACCTGCTCGACCGTGACGAACCGCTTGGTCGGCTGGGCGGCGAGCATGACGTCGTTGACGACCTGCTCGCGGGTCAGGCCGCGCGCCTTCATCGTGTCGGGGATCTGGTTCTCGACCAACGGGGTCCAGACATAGCCGGGGCTGATGCAGTTCACGGTCACGCCATGCGGCGCCGCCTCGAGCGCGACCGTCTTGGTGAGACCGGCAATGCCGTGCTTGGCGGCGACATAGGCGGACTTGTTGGGGCTGGCGACCAAGCTGTGCGCCGAGGCGGTGTTGACGATCCGGCCCCAGCCTTGCTCCTTCATCGCCGGCAGCGCGAGCCGAATGGTGTGGAAGCTCGCGCTCAGGTTCAGCGC
>NZ_JBQTJC010000147.1:0-1920 GCF_052387495.1 Sphingosinicella sp.
GGCCCGCGTCGCGATGTGGTCTACTGGCCGCCCTCGGCCGGCTTGTCGCCGCCGGCAGCCGCGGCGTCGCCGCCCTCGGCCGCCGGGGCCTCGCCGCCTTCGGCCGGCGCGGCCGCGGCGCCATCGGCGGGCTTGGCTTCGTTGCCGTCGGCCGATGCATTGGCATCGACCGGTGCCGCGCCGTTGGCGTCGGCGGGCGCGGCTACATTGGCGTCGGCGGCATTGTTGCCGGCCTCGCCGCCGCGGTCGCAGGCGGCCAGCGCCAGCATCGCGGTCGCGCCGAGAAGAATAACGGTCGGTCTCATGTTTCCCATCCCCGTGGTGTTCAAAGGAGGCGGGACCTTAAACCGGCGGCGGCGAAAGGGAAGCGGAATATCGGACGCTTTATCGGGCGGGCATCCTGTGCTTAGATGCCACACTTCCAGCGAGGGGGCGCGAGTGCCGACAGCGAAGCATCCGGACGCCACGGGCGAGCGCAGGGCCGACAGGTGAACTTCGCCCCGTTCCGGATCGAAAGCGGGGCGCGGACCCATGAAGGGCGCGTGCGCGACCATAATGAGGACAGCTTCTGCGCTCGAGAGGACGAGGGGCTGTGGGCGGTCGCCGACGGCATGGGCGGCCACGAAGGCGGCGAATGGGCCTCGGCCCGGATCGCCGAGCGGCTCGGCGAGGCCGAGCTTCCCGCCGAATTCGATGCCGCCACTGACGTGATCGCCGAGGCGATCCGCGCCGCCAACCGACTGATCCTCGCCGAGGCCCGCCAGCGCCAGCGCCAGATGGGCTCGACCGTGGTCACCCTGCTGGTGCGCGACGAGCGCTACGCGGTGCAATGGGTCGGCGACAGCCGCGCCTACCTGCTGCGCGACGGCGAGCTCATCCAGCTCAGCCGCGACCACACCCAGGTGCAGGAGATGGTCGATCGGGGAATCATGCGTCCGGAGGATGCGATCGGGCACCCGATGGGGCATATCCTTTCGCGCGCGGTCGGCGTCCGCGACGAAGTCGAGGTCTCGATGGCGACCGGCGAGGTCGTGCCCGGCGACGTCTTCCTGCTCTGCTCGGACGGCCTTCACGGCTATGTCGACGAGGCCGACATCACCCGCTTGCTTTCGCGCGGCTCGCCCGAGCGCGCCAGCGAGGATCTGGTCGAGGCGACCCTCGCCAACGGCGCGCCCGACAATGTCACCGTGATCGCGATCTGGGCGAGCGATCCGACCCTTCTTTCACTTCCGGATTCGGTGGGCACATGAACGACGACAAGGACAAGAAGCCGCCCGAAGAGGGTGAGGAGCGGACCGTGTTCATGCCGTCCGGCGGGGCCGAGCCTGACGAACCAGCCGCGCCCGCGGACGAGACTCCGGTCGAGGCTTCAGCCGAGCCGGAAGTGCCGATCGAACCCGAGGCCCCCGCCGCAGAAGCGCCAGCCGAGCCCGAGGCGCCCGCGGCGGAAGCCGAGGCTCCCGCCCCCGAAACACCGGCCGAGCCAGCCGCCGAAACCAGCGCGGGCGCGACGAGCGTCGGCACCCAGACCGCCTTCGTCGCGCGCGAGGCGCAGAAGATCCAGGTCGGCGACGTCCTCAACCACATTTTCGAGGTGAAGCGCTTCCTCGCCCGCGGCGGCATGGGCGAGGTGTTCGAGGGCTGCAACGTCAACACCGACGAGCGCGTCGCGATCAAGGTCATGCTGCCGGCAATGGCGGCGGACGAGAAGGTCGTCGCGATGTTCCGCAAGGAGGCGCGCACGCTCACCAAGCTGCAGCACGAGGCGCTAGTCTCCTACCGCGTGCTCGCGCAGGAGCCGCAGCTGGGCGTGCTCTACATCGTCACCGAATTCATCGAAGGCACCGAGCTCGCCGACGTGCTCGGCAAGGTCGAGCGCACGCCCGAGGAGCTGGCGGGCCTCCTGAGGCGGCTCGCCTC
>NZ_JBQTJC010000148.1:0-3780 GCF_052387495.1 Sphingosinicella sp.
TGGCGCAGCCTCGACACCTTGATGGTGGCGATGGCGACCGACAGCCTGACCCGGTTCTACGGTGTGCCCGGCAAGACCGCCTCGGCGATCCGCCGCCTCGGCATGGGTGCGGTCAACCGGATCGGCCCCTTGAAGGACCGGCTGATGGCCGAAGCGCGCGGCGAATCCGGCGAGCTGCCTCTGCTGCTGCGCGGCTTGCCGATCTAGCGCACCTCCTCGCTGACCTTGCGCTCGGCTGCCTGCTCTTCCTTGCGGGTTCGGACCATCAGGAAGGTGCCTGACCAGATTCCGGGAACCGTCCAGCGGCCGTCGATCTCGTCGCCGTCAGCATGCACTACGCCTTCATAGTGGACGACGTCGTAATCCTGGATCGCACCGTCGTACATTTTGAGGAAGCGAACCGAGCTGCCGTCCCTGCGCCCGTCGATGACCGCATGGAGAATCTGGCCGGCGCTCGCGATCGTGTCTCCCGGCTCGGTCGTCGTCCCGGTCACGCAGCCGGCGCTCTCGCGAAGCTCGGCTTCGAAGGGAGTCGCCGGGCCGCCGTCGGGGTAGTTGAAGAGCCCGGACCACTGACCGGTGAGGTCGATGTCCGAGTCGCCGCTCATTGCAGCGTTTCGGGGCCGTCGGCGCCGCCGGGCGCCATGCGCTGGAACTGCATGAACTGGACGAGCAGGTCGGCGCGCGCGGCGAGGCCGGGCGCTTCGAGCAAGGCCTGTTTGGAGCCGACGTCCAAAGGCGCGATCTGGGCGATGCCGTTGACCAGCATTTCGTCGTCGAGCCGGCCGATCGATTCCCATTCGACGACATAGCCGAGCGAATCGGCATAAGCGCGCGATTCGCGCTCGATCTCGGCGCGCTGGGCAATGCCGAGCGCCTCGTCGCTCTCCTCCTCGTCGAAGCCCGAGCGGTCGGCATCGACCTGGCGATAGGGTGTCTCGACCTCGGCCTCGCGGGCGATGCGGAACCGGCTCAGGCCTTCGAGCACGATATTGTAGCGGCCGTCGTCGAGCTCGTCACAGGCGGCGATGCGGCCGATGCAGCCGATCTCGAACAAGGCCGGGGGCTCTTCCTCGTCGCGCGGCTGGACCATCGCGATCAGGCCGTCGCTGGCGAGCGCATCGCGCACCATCGCCCGGTAGCGCGGCTCGAAAATGTGCAGCGGAAGTTGGCTCCCCGGAAAGAGCAAGGCGCCCGCGAGCGGGAAGATCGGAACCCGCAGAAGCGCCGTTTCGCCCATCAGCCGAACAGGATCGCGGAGAGACGCCGCCGCTGCGCCGCCGCCCAGGGGTCTTCGAGTCCCGTCGCCTCGAGCAATTGTAGCAGGCGGGTGCGGGCCGCGCCTTCGTTCCATTCGCGGTCGCGCCCGATGCTTTCGAGCACTTGGTCGGCCGCTTCGTCGCGCTTGCCGGCCGCCATCAGCGCCCCGGCCAGCTCGTAGCGCGCGTCGTGGTCGTCGGGATCGGCGGCGACGCGCGCGTCAAGCACATCGGTCTCGCCCGTCGGCGCGATCTCGGCCAGCGCCAGCGCCGAGCGCGCCCGCGCCACGGCGGGATCGGAGGCGGCTTTCTCGGGCAGCGCGTCCAATGCCGCGCGCGCCTCGTCGGCCTGGCCCGCGGCGGTCAGCGCCCGGGCGAGCCCGGCGACCGCCTCGGGGTTCTCCGGCGCCATCTCGACGATCTGCCGGAAGATGCCCACGGCGCGCTCGGCGTCGCCCTCACTCAACACCTGCTCGCCCATCTCGATCAGCGGCTCGATCTGGGCTTCCAGCTCCTGCGCCTCGCCCTGCACGGGCAGTTGCGCGAGCAATTGGTCGATGGCCGCCTTGAGCTGACCCTCGGTGCGCGCCGAGCCCAGGTCCGCGACCGGCTGGCCCTGAAACATCGCATAGACGGTCGGGATCGACTGGATGCGGAACTGGGCGGCGATGAACTTCTCGGCGTCGACGTCGATCTTGACCAGCTTGACGCCCTTGTCGGCATAATCGGCGGCGACCTTCTCCAGGATCGGGCCGAGCTGCTTGCACGGCCCGCACCATTCCGCCCAGAAATCGAGGATGACGAGGTTGGTCATGCTCGGCTCAACCACGTCGCGGCGGAACTTCTCGACCGCCTCGCGCTCGTCCGCGCTCATCCCCAGGGTTGCCACTTCAATGCTCTCCGATCGCTTCTTATCTCGGCCCTATGTGGGAAGGCGGCCCGGTCTGCCAAGCCCGCATCGGCATGCGCCTTGCGGGGGCTTGCCGGGTCGGGAGGCCCATGCTAGCAGCCCCCGCCTTACCCGGACCGGTCCGCCGGTCCGCGCCAGAGCGGGCGTAGCTCAGGGGTAGAGCACAACCTTGCCAAGGTTGGGGTCGAGGGTTCGAATCCCTTCGCCCGCTCCAGATTTCTTTCCGACAGGCGGTGATTTCGATGAGACTGTTCGCGATCCTCGCCGCCGCCGTTTCGCTCGCTGCCTGCTCAGGTCAGTCCGATACCGATCGGGTCGCCGATCTCGCCAACGAGATGGACGCCGCCAGGCAGGCCGAGCTGCGCACCCCGGCGCCGCAATCCGTCACCACCGATTCGGGCCTGCGTTTCGAGACGCTCCAGCCCGGTCAGGGCCGCCGGCCGCAGATGGGTGAGGCCGTGCTCGTCACCTATGAGGGGCGGCTGACCGACGGCACCCAGTTCGACGCGAGCCCGCAGCCGGTGCCGATGGTCGTTGGGCAGCTCATTCCGGGCTTCAACGAAGGCTTGATGATGATGAACGAGGGCGGCCGCTACCGCCTCACCATCCCGTCCGCGATCGGCTACGGCACCGAGGGCGCGGGGAGCGGGATGATCCCGCCCAACGCGACCCTTGTCTTCACCGTCCAGCTGGTCAGCATCGGCGGCGCCACCGCCGCCCAGCCGCTTCCGTCCGGCAACTAAGCGAGGCCGCGCGCGCGGTCGTAAAGGTCCTCGAGCAGCTGCGTCTGCCGGACCAGGTCGAATTCCTTCTCCGCCAAGGCCCGAGCCGCCGCGCTCATCCACGCGCGCAATTCCGCGTCGCCGAGCAGGTTCGTGATCGCCGAAGCCAGCGGCTCGGCCTCGCCTTCGGGGACGATAAATCCGGTCGCGCCGTCGCGGACCGCCTCCGGCATGCCCGAATGGTCCGAGCCGACCACCGGCAGGCCGCTTGCCGCCGCCTCGACCGCCACCGTCGGGAGGCCCTCTGAATCACCGTCGCGCGCGGTCAAGCTCGGCGCGGCGAGCAGCCAGGCGCGCCGCATCCACTGTGCGACAGCCTCCGGCGGCTGCGCGCCGAGGAAGCGCGCGCCCTCTCCCGCCCGACGCTTGAGCGCGGGGAGAAGCGGCCCGTCGCCGATGATGACCAGCGAAGCATCGCGCCGCGCCGCGCGCGCCTTGGCGAAGGCCTCGAGGAGCAGCGCCGTCCCCTTCTTCTCGACCAGCCGGCCGACATGGAGGACCAGCCCCGGCTCCGCCGCGCCGCCCGGGCGGAAGCGGGCGAGATCGACGCCGATGCGGTGGGTCACGGTCCGCTCCGCAGGAAAACCCTGCGCGAGCGCCCGCTCCCGCAGCGCGTCCGAAACCGCGATGAACAGCGCGCCCTCGCGCATCAGTCGCCGCCGGAGCAGCGCGTAACGCTGCCACGACAGGCGCCCGGAGAGGAGCATGTCGCGCGGCGCGCGGCCGACGTCATAGCCGTGCAGCGTCGTCACCAGCGGCACGCCCAGCGCCCGCGCGAGCGGCAGCGCGAGCAGCCCGTCCGGCCCGAAATGGGCATGGACCAGCGCGG
>NZ_JBQTJC010000149.1:0-5891 GCF_052387495.1 Sphingosinicella sp.
ATGCGGTTCCTCGGAGTCACCGAAACCTGCGACCTCGCGGCGCTCTACCTGGCGCTCGCCGAGGACGGGCACGAGGTCCGCATCTCGATCAGCGAGCCGCTCGCCCAAGGCACTCTCACCGGGATGCTGCCCCGAGTCGCCGATTGGCGGGCGGAGCTGGATTGGGTGCGCGCGGCCGGGCCCGACGGCGTCATACTGTTCGAGGCGGTGTCGGAGGGGCTTGGAGCGCTTCAGGACGAGCTTCGTCGCGACGGCTTCAACGTCATTGGCGGCAGCGCCTACGGAGACCGTCTGGAGAATGACCGCGCTTTCGCCCAGCGTCTGCTGGCGGACCTGGGCCTATGCGTCGCCGTCACCCGGGAGTTTGACGATGCGGCGGCCGCGGACGCCTATCTCGCCGCGCGGCCCCGCCGCTATGTGCTCAAGTATAACGGCCCGGATTCCGGTGGGAATTATGTGGGCGATCTGGTCGACGGCAGCGACGTGCGGGCGATGCTCGCGATCCGCGCCGCGGGCGGCCTGCGTTCGCGCCCGGTCCTCATGGACCATATCGACGGCGTGGAGTTGGGCGTGGGCGCCTATTTCGACGGCGACAAATTCCTCGCTCCCGCCTGCCTCGATTGGGAGCACAAGCGTTTCTTCGCGGGCGACATGGGCGAGCTGACGGGCGAGATGGGCACGGTCGCGACCTTCGCGCGCAGCGAGGCCTTTTTCGATCGAACGCTGGCCCGGATCGCGCCCTTGCTGCGCGAGCACGGTCACGTCGGCTACGTGAACCTGAACACGATCGTGAACGCGGACGGGATCTGGCCGCTCGAATTCACTTGCCGATTTGGCTATCCCGGTTTCGCCATCCTCGATCCCTTGCAACAAACGGGCTGGGACGAGCTCTTCGCGATGATGATTTCGCGCCGGGCCGAGCGCTTCGAGGCAGCCGACGGCTTTTCGGTGGGGATCGTCCTCACCACCCCGCCCTTCCCTTACTCGCGCAAGGACGTGGACGAGCCGGTGGGGCTACCCGTCCGCCTGCCCGATCCGCTGGCGGCGGAGGATCGACGCCACTTCCATTTCGGCGAAGTCGGCTATCTCGATGGCAGGCTCGTCACCAGCGGCCTGTATGGCTGGACCATGGTGGTGACCGGCGTCGGCGCGACCATCCTCGCGGCGCGCGAGGAAGCCTATGCCCGCGCCGGGCGCGTCGTCGCCCCGAACCTGCGCTACCGGCTCGACATCGGCGAGCGGGTCGCGGCGGAGCATTATCCCAGGGTCGAAGCGCTCGGCCTGCTCGATGCCATCATGTAGCGCGGCGGATTGAGCCGTATCGCGTCGCAGATCGTCTGATAGTCCGAGGTCAGCTCCTCGCCTGCTGCCAGGTCCCGCGCCGCCACATCGTCGCCGAAGGCGATGCCATGCGAGAGGGTGTTCGGCTCGCTGCTGTGGTTGAAATGGCGGCCGTTGTCGCCGCACAGCACCCACAGACCCATGCCCTCATGCCAGGTCGAATAGGTGCGAATGAAGTCCTGCGTCGCTGGCGGGAGGCTCTCCAGCTCGGCGTTGGCATAGACCCGGTCCATCCGCGAATCGAAGCGCCAGACGAGCTGGCCCTTGCGGACCGGCTCGGTCAGGAACACGCCGATGCCTTGGATCGGGCTGGCCCTGAGCTCGGTATCGACCATCATCATCGCCGGCATCCCTCCGGTCCGGCGCGAAGGGCCGGGACCGCAGCCAAACTTTCGGCCTCGAATCCGGTTCCCCCTTTTCGTGTGGCGCGGCGGGGCGTGCGCGTAGGGCCCGTCTGAACGGCGGGAGCCGTCAAGCGGCGCACGCTAGCGAATGAGTCTGTCCCAACTCCCATAGCGCGCGCGGATCGATCCCCGGCGCAGCGACAGGATGATCAGCGCCAGGCCGAGGCCGACGCCCACCACGGTCTGCAGCGCCCCCGCCCCCGCCACGAACGGCATCGCCATCAGCGCCGCCCCGAGCGGGATCAGCAGGTAGCGCACCGTGCGCGCCACCTCGGCGGCGGCGACCGAAACCACGGTCAACGCCAGCGAGCCGATCAGATGGTCGGCGTCCGCCATCGTCCCTTCCGCGCCCAACGACACCCGCGTGAACAACAGCCACAGCCCGATCGCCGCGCAGATCGCGAGGTTCCAGGGCAGGTTCACGCCGCCCGCGACCATCTCGCGCAGCACCCCGCCCGGCCGCGCGTCGAATTCGTCCGCGCCGCCCCTCGCCTCGCCCTCGTCCGTATCGCCGGTGAAGAGGATGCGCAGGAAATTCTGCCCGGCCTTCACCCGCCGCCGGATGAACTGGCCCGATGCGATCAGCTCGTCGAGCGAATAGGGGATCTGGATCAGGATCGCCGCCGCGCCGATCAGGGCAATGATGCTCCACGTCCCGATCACGATCGGCTGGATGATGATGAACAGGATCGAGACCACGCCCAACGGCGCGATCATGATCCCGAACAGGATCACCAGCCAGGGCATGGTCCGCCAGCGTCGGGTCGAGCCGACCAGGCCGGTGACGATCTCCAGCGCATAGGTGTAGCCGCCCAATGCCGCGTCCGGAATCGGGAAGGCGCGCGAGACCGACGAGGTGATGATCTCCTCGGTTCCGTTCTGCGGATCGGCGGGGTCGCCGGCGAAGAACGGGTCCCAGACGTTCGGGATATGGCCGAGCTGGTAGGCGGCGAGGTAGCGCGAGACGAACAGGCCGACGATCGCCAACGCGATGATCGGGATGCGCTGCGACCAGGTCGAGGGATTGTAGCTCCAGCCCGGCGGGCGTTCCGGCCCGGCCAGCGCCGCCACCGGCGACACGCCCGGATCGGGCTTGCTCGCCAGCGCGAGGCCGAAGATCAACATGCCCGCCAGCGTGTCGGAGAGATAGGCGGCCGGGTTCGCCGTCCAGAACAGGAACGGGATCGCCATCACCGCCGCGCCGATTCCCGCGCAGACCCAGCGCGCCCAGCTTATTCGCCACGACAAGGCCAGCCCGGCGAACAGCATCAAGGCAAGGCCGAGCCCGAGCTCCGCCCGCGCCAGCCAAGGCTCGCCGACGCCGATCAGCAAAGGCTGGGTCACCAGCCAGGCGCCGAGCGCCATGTTGACGAAATGCGCCCAGCGGAAGGCGCCATGCTCGGTCTTCATCCGCGCCTCGTGGCGGTCGCGCAGCTCGGCCGGGTTGAAGCCCAGCTCCGCCGCCTCCTTCAGCCATTCGGGCGGGGTTACATTGTTGCGCTCGTACCAGCCCCTGGGATCGCGCTTCAGCGCCGCGATCATCGCCGGCAGCTCGTCCTTCAACCGGTGGCGCGGGCGCCAGCCGAGCGCCGCCTCCGCGCGCGACACGTCGAGCGCATAATGATCGTCCGCCATCCGCACCATGAACGGCTTCACGAAGGGCGGCTCGTCCTTGTCGATCGCGTCGGGGATGACCGGCTCGAGCTTCTCCATCGCCCAGGCGCCCGCCGCCGCGACCGGCTTGGGCAGCCGCAAGGTCGGCCAGTCGTCGACGCCATGGAGGAGATAGCCGATCTCGTCCTGCAGCGCGTCGTAGCCGATCGCCTCGGGCTCGCCGATCAGGAGTTCGGTGCGCTTGGGCAGTTCGGCGCGCCGGTCGACCGTGCGGCGGATCGCGTCGCGCATGTCGTCGCGGTGGAGCATCGCCTGCCCCGCCTCGGTCGAGCCCGAATAGAAATAGCTCTGGAAATCGCGCTCGAAGATGCGCGCGATCTGCTGCGCCAGGGTCGGCACCATCGTCGCTTCGTCATAGACCCCGGCGAGGCGCAGGATCGCGACCGGAATGTCGCCCGCCTCCTCCTTGATCGCCGCCTCCGCCGCGGCCTTGGATTCAGGGTACGCCCAGCGCGGCCCGATCGGGCTCGCCTCGTCGATCCGCTCGCCCGGCCGCCCCGGAGCATGGACCAGCATGGTGCTCGCGTGGAGGATTTGGCAGACCGCGAAATCGCGGAGCGCCCGCACCAGCAGCCGCGAGCCCTCGACGTTGAGCTTGTCGGAGAGGGGATGGGGTTCGCCGCTGAAGTCGAAATGGGCGGCAAGGTGGACGACGCTGGCGATCTCCCCGCCGAAGCGCTCGCGGACTTCGCCGAGCGCGGCTTGAATCGAGCCCGCGTCGGTCAGATCCGCCTTGAGGATCGGAAAGTCTTCTTCCGAGGCCTCCACGTCGAGCCCGACGACGCGATAACCGTCGGCCAGCGCACCGCCGATCGACCGGCCGAGATTGCCGGCCGCGCCGGTGATCAGGACGAGGGGCTTCGCTGCATCCGCCATGCCGAACGCCAACCCGCGGGAGCGGGACGGCGTTCCGCCCGGCCGCTAGCGCAGCTTCGCGATCTTCAGCCCGTCGGCGCGGGCGCGGTCGCGGATCGATTCCTCGCTCCGCGTCATCGCGCGCGAGATCGCCTTGAGCGCCATGCCCTTCCTGGCGAGCAGATGGAGCTTCTGGATCTCGTCGCTGGTCCAGGGCTGGCGGTGGCGTTCAAACCGCTCCGCCATCAGGCGGCTTCGGGCTCGAACTCGTCGTCCATGACCGGGCCCGAATCCTGGCCCTTGGCGTCGACGTCGCGGTCGACCAGCTCGATGATCCCCATCGGCGCCGCGTCGGAGGCGCGCAGGCCCGCCTTGAGCACGCGGGTGTAGCCGCCGGCGCGGTCGGCATAGCGGGGCGCGAGCACGTCGAACAATTTGGTCAGCTGCGTATCGTCGAGCAGCCGCGCGTGCGCCAGCCGGCGGTTCGAAAGCCCGCCTTTCTTCGCGAGCGTGATCAGCTTCTCGACATAGGGCCGGAGCTCCTTCGCCTTGGGGAGCGTGGTCGTGATCTGCTCGTGCTTGATCAACGCGGCGGCCATGTTGCGGAACAGGGCGGCGCGGTGGCTGGAGGTGCGGCCGAGCTTGCGGCCGCCGACGCGATGGCGCATCCAAGTCTTCCTTCGTTCGTCCGGAGCCCGTGTCAGGCAGCTCCGGCCAGGCCGTCGAAAAGGGGGACGGCCCAAACCCCGAAACGCAAAAGCGAGGCCGAACGGCCCCGTCTCGCCGCGCTCCCAAAGCGGATCGCCGCCGAAAAGTCAAGCCGCGCCGCCCTCCCCCGGAGCCAAGTCCCGCCCGGCGCGTTTCTGATGCACCCCTTTGTTTTCAGGAGCTTGCCATGGCCCACGATCACGACATTCTCGTCTTGAACGATCTCATCACCACCACGATCGACAGCGCCGACGGCTTCGAGCGCGCCGCCGAGGACGCCCAGAGCGGCCGCTTCTCCGCGCGCTTCCGCGAGTTCGCCGCCGAGCGCCGCCGGGCCGTCGCGATGCTGCAGGACAAGGTCCGCGGCTTCGGCGGCACCCCCAATGACGACGGCTCGCTCACCGCCGGCCTCCACCGCCGCTGGCTCGATCTCAAGGCGGCGATCACCCAGAACGACGTCGGCGACGCGCGCGACAGGGCGGTGATCCAGGAGGTCGAGCGCGGCGAGGACTGGCTCAAGAGCAAATATGATGCGGCGCTCGACGACATCGCGCTGTCGAAGGAAGCGCTCGACGCGATCGGCGATGCCTATCGCTCGGTCCGCGCCGGCCACGACACGGCGAGCCGCCTCAAGCACGAGCTGGAGGGTTCGCCCGCCTGACCGGAGCCAATCGGGGCGTCCGCCGTTTTATCCCCCGGCGGGCGTGCCGGTCCTAGGATGAGCAGGTCGCCCTGTCCCCCGGACAGGGCCTCGCCGTGTGGGACACGGCGAACCTGCTCATGACAGCGCTCACCGGGGCGGGGCCGCCGCGGCGGTCCCCGCCCGACACGTGTCCGCCCGCCGGCCAGTAGCGCACGTCCGGCCCCTCCAACCCCACCGTCATGCACCCGCGCCGGGCCCGGATACGC
>NZ_JBQTJC010000150.1:0-4465 GCF_052387495.1 Sphingosinicella sp.
TAGAACTTGCGCCCGGTTGAGAGGCCAAAATGGGACGATTTTTGGGTGGCAGGCGGGGGGCAATTCTGGCCGTACAACGCCAATTCGAGTAGAATTGGGAGCACCGGCTTTACCACCCACGGTTTCATCGGTTTAGTTGCCGGGTGATGCTCTTGCCTGTGACTATGGCGCGGACAACTTCCCAGATCGGCACCGTGATTTTCGGCGGGGTCCGGCAGAGTCGCATTGTTGCCAGGCGAGGGCGGGACAGTCCGAGGGATTCCGAGCGGGTGGGCAGAGTTGGTTTCGTGAGAGTCGCCACTCGCGGAGGACGGTGGCCTGCGGTACTGGCTCGACTCGAATGCACCAAGCGGGAATGGCAGCTCCCCCCAGAGGGCGCTTGCCATAGAACGTTGGCCAGAGCGAGGGCCAGGAGAGAGGCACACCGTCGTTCCGCGAGCAGCTTCGAAAGGGAGACTTTCGAAGGGCGAGCTGGGCTCTCCCACGCATCCTTAGCCGCGCACCCCGTGGCGAGCCGAGACTGGACGCGCCGATGCCTGACGGGCGGAGAGTTTTCTACTCTGTTTCTTCCTGATCCTTCGTACGATAGCTGTCTCCTTGAATCACGATCGCCTCCCCGTGGTGCATCAACCGATCGATCATGGCGGTGGCCAGGGTGTTGTCGACGTCGAAGATCTTGCCCCAGTCGCGGAAGGGCCGATTCGTGGTGATCACGATCGATCCGGACTCGTAACGGGCTGCGACGACTTGGAACATCAGGTCCGCGCCGCGCTTGTCGATGGGAAGATATCCCAGCTCGTCGAGGAGGAGAACCGAGGGATGGACATAATGCTTAAGCGCTCGCTCAAGCGTACCGTTCAGTTGGGCCGTGGTCAGTGTATTAATCATGTCGATGACTCGCGTGAAACGCACGGAGAGTCCTTTCTCACAGGCGGTATAAGCCAAGGCAGTCAAGATGTGCGTTTTCCCGACTCCGGTCGGTCCGATCAGGATCGCGCATTGCCGCTGTTCCACGAATTCACAATCGAATAACCGCAAGACTTTCTGCTTGGGAACTCGTTTGGGGAACTCGAATTTGTATTCGGCGAGGGTTTTCGGCTTCGGTAGTTTGGCTTGCCGGATCCGCCGTTGCAGGGCCCGCTGCCTTCGGGCGGTGATCTCCGCGGCGATCAGCGCCGAGAGTACTTCCAGCATCGAACTGTTCTTGCGGGCGGCTTCGTCGAGGACCTCGCGGTAGGTCTCAGCAATTTGCGTTAGTTTCAACTCGTTCAGATTCTGCACGAGCAGCTCATGCAGTTGCTTGTGGCGATCACTCATCGGTGGATTCTCCATCCAGTTCACAGAATCGGTCGTACGCGGCAGGATCCGATTCTGCCAAGTCGGTTTCTTCAATCAGTTCGATCCGCCGCGGGCGCACCTGGGTCGGAGAAGGTAATTCCCGCCGTCGGCGTTCCTGCAGCACGATCGTCTCCACGTAAGCCGCGTCATACGTTCGGTACTCATGAGCTTTGGCCAACGCTGCGACGACCTCCTGCCGCCCATAGAGATGAACCAGATGCAGCACCCGCCGCAGGTGCACGGAAGTCCTCACGGGTAGACGGCGGAGTTCCAAGTGAAACAACCGCGCGACTTCTCCCAGTGCGTCGAAGGTGTCCTCGACTTCCCGTGCGTATACGCGACGACGCATTTTGAGGGCCTCCAGTTGGTGATCGGGCAGCCGGATCAGTTGGTGGCGGTCATAGCTGCGCACATGGCGGGCGACCTCGACTCCTTCCGAAATCACCCACAGTTCTAGCGCGTTGGCCCGCACCATCACCGTCTTGTCGATCAGTTGGGGTGGCACGGAGTAGCGATTACCATCGAAGTGAATTCGGGCATGGGAACTCACCACGGCGGGAACCACCTCATCCGTATCGAAGGCCAGCGCAGGCAAGGAGCGCAGTTGTTGCAGCTCCTGCTGGAAGCGATCGACCGGGCGCTCGCGCGTCGTGTGATGGCACCGTACGTTGGCGACTTCGTCACGCCAGGTAATGGCCAGACGGCGGTAATCTTCCCAGCAAGTCAGTTCTTCATCTCGTCCCTGCAAGGCATTCCGCTTGATGTAGCGGACACTGGCTTCGACCATGCCTTTCGATTCCGGGTCGCGCCGCGCACAGGCAATCGGTTCCAGGTAGAAGTGGCCGCACACCGCCAGGAAGTCTGGGTGCAGACAAGCGTGCCGGCCGGAACCGTTCAGGACTGCGGCCTTCAGGTTATCGAAGATGATTTGCTTCGGGCTGCCACCAAAGAACAGCAACGCATGCACCAGCGCCCGGTAGAATTCGACTTTGCGTTGGGACAGACAGAACTCGATGTAGATCATGCGGCTGTAGCAGAGCACGGCCACGAACACGGAGACGTTTCGCCGCGTGCTGCCGATGCGGATCTGGCCGCAATGCCCCCAATCCACCTGCATCGCCTGGCCCGGTTCGTAGTGCACCTCCTGGTAGACGCGCCCACGTCGCGGCCGAGTTCGCGCGAGGTATTCCCGGAGTACGGTGATGCGTCCGGTGTAACCATCGGGCCCCTTGCGGATCTCTTCCAGGATGCGAACGCCGGTCAGTTCTGGATACTTGGCTACCAGGGCGTCGATTTTGGCCTTGTAGGGATCCAGCCGACTGCTGCGGCGAGCACGCTTCGTCTCGTCCGGAGGACGGTCCAAGGCCAGCGCCGCCTTCACGGTGCGATGACAACAGCGCAAGCGTTTGGCGATCTTTGTCTGCGACAGACCTTCCACCTGCGACAGACGCCTAATCTCGGCCCATTGCGCGACCTTCATGACTCTCTCCGTGGCGGTTGTCCGACCAGGCGAAACAGTTCTCCCAAGGCGTGGACACCACCACGCTCGACACGTCGCGGTTGCGGTAGCGAGAGGACCTGTGTCAGCGGGGGCTGATAGGCGATCAGGTCCTGCGTCAGCAGTTCCTCCCGCGCACGAACCACCTGTTCCTCCCGTAGCCGCAGGCGCACGGCGATCGAGGTATCGCTGTAAAACGACAATCCCTGTTGGTCGCTGACAGCCGTGAGAAAGAAGTACAGCAGGATCGCATCACCCGGCAGCCGGGCGGCGTACTCTCGCAAAAAGCGACGGTCGACCCACGAGAATCCTTCACGAGGCGGGCGGCGGACGCGGTCGGTTACCAGCAGACGTTTCTGGATCATGAGCAGGAACCTCCTGAGGGTCGCGACAAGATAATGAGGACTCGCTTCGCTCCCGATAGTCGAGGACCGCGGCTCGGTCAGGAGCGGCGGGAACGGGTACGGCTGGGCCTTGCTGATACTCGCGCGCCCGACGACGCGCCTGGTACTCCAACTCGCGTTTGAATTGTCCGACCGAGGTCTTGCGGCGCAACCACTTACGCTCGCGATCATGGACGCGTTGTTGGGCGTGGCGGCACGTGTCCCCGCAGTACCGTGACGGACAGCGGCGGGTGGTGCGGGGTGAGTCATAGCAGCCGGGACGGTCACAGAAAGGAGCGGAATTCTTCTCTCTGCGTGACCACGCGCGTGCAGGAGTGAGCGGTTCCAGGGCGGAACGCGACGGTCGAGGTGCAGAACCTGCCGCGCGCGATGCTGCTCGTCGCTGTTTCTCGGCGACTGCCCGCTGCTGGCGCACTTCGACCCGGTTGCGCCGTCGTTGTTGGCGTTTGGCCGCCTGCCATCGGCGGAGCAGGCGACGGCATTCCGCGTCCTGGCAATGACGCTGGTTCCAGCGGTGCGGTACGAAGTTGTGGTCGCAACCCTTGCGCAGACACATCCGCGGCGGGAAGCGTGAATTTCTGGCCGACGACGAGAGTGGGAGATTATGCTGGTTCTGTCCCAAGGGAGGATCTGCTCCCGCTGGGGCCGCCCGTGCGGCTGTCCTAAAGCCGCTCGGGCACTTTCATTTCGCCCTTTCCAACAAGGGCTTCATGCTCTGCACTGTAATTCGCCTTCCCATCTCCGGCGAATTCCGCAACGCTGGACCCGTTCCTCAACGGACAAACGATCCGAAAACCGATTCGCGCCCGCGGCGCGCCGACGAAGGAAACAGAGAGGGACACGGTCGAGATATCTCTACGCCTTAAGGAGAAGGCGAAGGAAACCAAGAAGGCGAATTAGACCCTACAAGAAAATGTGGGCGACTAATCCGGTGAAACTCTGGGTGACGAAACCGGCGTTCCCATCGCCGTCGTCTTCGCGTGAAGATCGAGGCCGATGATGAAGGCGGCCGTATCCGCCGCATGTTGTAGTGCCGCCACTGCGGGGAAATTTTCCCGGAAGATGGACGTAGCCATCGTGAATTGGGGGAAGGGATGGAAGTCCTTATCCTAACCCCACGATCATGGACACTACTCCATCGAACGCGTTCGTGAAACAGTTCTGTAAATGCTGCAAGCCGAATTATGTCCGACCGAAAAACATCGCCCATTCCTCGTGATCTCCC
>NZ_JBQTJC010000151.1:0-19633 GCF_052387495.1 Sphingosinicella sp.
CTGCTCCCGCCCGATGCCGATGAAGCGCATCGTCATGAAGTCCGCGCTCGGGCTGAACGCGTCCGGACCGGTGACGGGCAGGTTCTGCACGCCTGCCATCAGCCGTGGATCGGGCAGCTGGCGCGCGGCGACCGCCGCCTCCTCGAACGCCTGCGCGGTGCGATTATAGGCTTCGAGCGCCGGTTGCCGCTCCAGCGAAAGCCGGAGCGCCTCGTCCAGCGTCAAGGCATTCTGGGCGCCTGCCGTCGTCGGCAGCAGGAGAGCGAATGCGGTAGTGGCCGCGAGGAAGCGGCGGGCTGATCTGGTCATGGATCTCGTCCTGGACATCGCGAAGGGCATGACGGCCGCGAGGCCGCATGCTGCGGCTATCGGGTCTTGGTGAGGGAGGTGAGCCGGTAGCTTCCGTCCGCCTCGCGGAACCGGAAGCTGACGGCATCGCCGACCTCGATCCCCTGCACCATCGCCGGCGCGTCGGCTTCGAACGCCATCGTCATCGACGGCCAGCCCAGCCCTTCCACCGGACCGTGGGAGATCGTCACCCGGCCGCCGGAAATGGCGGTCACCTCACCGGTCGCGGCATAGACCTGGCTCCCGGGAGGCTGCGTCGCCTGCCCCGCGGACTCGCCTGAATTGCGCGGCGTCGGCCCTCGCGACTCGCCGCACGCGGTCAGCGCGAGCGCCAGGGCGAACGCGGTCGTCATCGAAATCGTCTTCACTGTTGCACCTCTGCTCCAGACCGGTGGAACGGCGCGGGAGGCTGGCCCCCGTCGCGGCCCACCGCCGGTCCGGAAGCGCCCGGACCGGAATTGAGGATTGACGATGACGCGCCGGCCCGATGGGCCGGCCGTTCATCGGCTCACAGAGAGATGGTTCGGGGAGGAGGGTCGGCCGCCCCTGGACCGACCGACGGCAGCGCTCTTGCGCTCGCTTCGATGAGAGGCGCCGCCACAATCTCGTCTTCGGCGACATAGGGCCCGCCACCCGGCACGACGCCGGCCGGGCAGCCGATTGCGCAGTCCGGCGTGCAGCAAGCCATCTTGTCGTGATCGCCGTCCATGCCGGAGGCGCCGTCCATCGTGCAGCCCATTGCGGGTCCCGCGAGAGCCGGACCCGGCGCGCCGATCAGCGACAGCGCCACGAGGATCGTGAGGAGAAATCTCGTCACACCGTCCCACCTAGGCCTGGGGAACGTCCTGTCAAGTTCCTGGAGTGCTTGCCGCCACGGCCGCGGACGGCCCAGCGCGTCCGCCGGACACGGATACGGCTCGGTGCGCGCCCGCTCAATCGACCTCGCCGCCGGTCTCCGTCGGCGCATCCTGAATGCGCGCCACGCGGTCGAGATAGGTCTCGGCAATCGCATAATGCGCGGCGACCGCGGCGGGATCGGTGGCGCGTTGCGCGGACCTGACCTCCTGCTCGGCGCGCCGCTGGAAATAATCGAGATCGGGCTCGCGCCTCGCGGCGCCTTGCTCGTCAACCATGCCCTTCCTACGCATGATCCGCCGCGCGCCCTCATCGTTTCGCCGTTCCCGCGACGGGACGAGCGAATCTTGCGGGCAAGGCGCGCCGCTTGCGTATTCATCCTGGAAAGGGCGGCCGGGGCCGCGCCTGGGCAGCGGCGGCCGAAGATGTTCGAGTTCGACAAATATGTTCGGCCGCAGGGCTTTCGACCGTCGGCGCCGGGCCGTCCTTATGCGCCACTCTCGCGGATAGATCGCCGATCCTTTCTCGTCTGGGGCGAGCATTGCGTCGAATGCGCCGCGCCGGACTGCTTTGCCACCTGCGACCTTTATCAGGCCCGGCCCGACCGTCGATGCCGCCGCTTCGCTTATGGCGTGTACAGGAACGGCCGATATTCGTCCGCGAGCGGCTATGGCGCGGAGATCGTTTTCAGGACCTGGGGAAAGCTCGAGGCGCGCGGCAACGTCGCCCTCCTTTCGCCCCGTCTGATCGGGGCCATGGAGCGGGGACTGGCGCTGGCAGCGCCGGTCCTCAATCGCGCCGGAGCTGTTGCCGGTCGGCTGCTCAAGGATATCCGCTGGTCCTATCTGACCTATTCGCTGCTCGAGCGGTTCAACGGCCGGCTCCTTCGCCGCGGTGCCGGCGAGGCAAAGCCGGACGCCTTCGCGATCGAGATCTACAATCCGGGCCGCGACTCCGTATCGCTGCACTTCTCGATGTCCGTGGACCGCACCAGGTTGCCCGCCGGCTTTCCGCCCGAGCGCGTTCCCCGGCCGTTGCTGCTTGGGCTCGACATCGGACCGGGCTATTTTCGCCGGCTCGTTCCCCGCGCCGAATTCGCCGACCTGGCCGGCTCCGGACTGCCGTTCAACCTGGCCTTCGCGCCCGCCGCGCCCGACGGAGTCCATCTCGTCTTCCTTACCGCCGACTTCGTCCGATTCTCCGGAGGATCGGAGACGAGAGCTCTCGATCGACCCGAAGGTCGGCCCCGGGTGAAGTGCGTCGTGTTCGACCTCGACGACACCTTGTGGAGCGGCGTCCTCGTCGAGGGATCGGTGCGCTTGCGCGATGAGATCGCCGGCCTGTTCGAGGCGCTCGACCAGCGCGGCATCCTGATTTCGGCCGCCAGCAAGAACGCGCGCGACGATGCGCTGGCGCAGCTGCGAGCATTCGGGCTCGCCGACTATCTCCTCCATCCCGCGATCGGCTGGGGTGCCAAGTCCGAGGGGCTGCGGCAGATCGCAGGCCGGCTCGGCATCGGCCTCGACGGCTTCATGTTCGTCGACGACAGTCCGTTCGAGCGCGACGAGGTCGCCCGGTCGCTGCCGCAGGTGGAGGTGCTCGATGCGGGGGCGATCCCCCGCCTGCTCGATCATCCGCGCCTCGCCGGCGGCGTCACCCGCGAATCCCGGGCCCGGCGGCAGATGTATCGCGACGCGGAGGCGCGCGACACCGCGGCCGCGGCGTTCGGCCACGATTATCTCGACTTCCTGCGCTCGTGCGCGATCATCGTCTCGGTCCGGCCCGAGCGTGCCGATGACCGCGAGCGCGTCCAGGAGCTGGTCCAGCGCACCAACCAGCTCAACTTCTCCGGCCGCAAATACAACCGGACGGAGCTCGAGCGGCTGCTGGGCGAGCCCGGGCTCGAGCGTCACGTCGTCGAATGCCGCGACCGCTACGGGGACTATGGCCTCGTTGGCTTCTGCGTGGCGCGCAGCGTGGGACAGGGCGTTCGGATCGAGGATCTCATGCTCTCCTGCCGGGTGCAGGGAAAATATATCGAGAATGCCTTGCTTCAGCACCTCTGCGCCCGGCGCGGCGCGGCGCCGCGCTTCGTCGAGATCAGGTTCCGTCCGACCGGGCGCAACGCGGCAGCGCGCGCCGTGCTCGATTCGCTCGGCTTTCGCGATGCGGGAAGCGAGCTGCTGAGGGTCGAGGTTCCGTCCGACGGGTTCGCGGCGGATTTTCTGACGGTCAATCCTCCCCCGCCGGGCTCGCCCGAACCTCCCGACCGTCCCGAACCGACGCCAGTTTCGCGCGGGCCCGGTAGAGACGGGTCTCGACGGCCTTCGGACTGATTCCGAGCGCGGCCGCCGCCTCGGCCTGGCTCAGCCCTTCGACGGCGCACAGCAGAAGCGGCTCCTTGAGCGACCTGGGCAAAGCGGCGACGGCTTGCCAGAGCGCGTCGAGCGCCTCGCGGTCCGCGGCGGCGACATCGGGCGCCGGGGCGGGATCCGATACCGCCGCCGCATCGTCAAGCGGACGGGCGAAGGTGAAGAACCTGCGTACCGTGCGGCGCCGCGCCCAGTCGCGGCACTTGTTGATGGCGATGCGGGCAAGCCAGGCGCGAAGCGGCCGCTCGGGGTCGTAGCTTTCCAGATTCCGGTAGGCGGCGATAAAGGACTCCTGGACGAGGTCGAGCGCGTCGTCCGGGCTGCCGACATGGCCGAGGATCAATCGATAGACCGGCTCCTTGTGGCGGCGCATGATCTCGGCGAAGGCGGTCTTGCGGCCTGCGAGGACGAGCACGGCCAGTTCGCCGTCCGAGCAATCCTCGCCCCGCATGTCACCTGGTATCGGTAAGGGTACGGAACACGACCCGATCGAACTCGGCCGCTTGGTCCGGGCGAAGCACCGCGCGCATCGCGAAGATATGCGCCAGCGTCTCGTTCTGGAGGACGCCCATCGTCGCGTGGGAACGTTCGACCTCGGCGGCTACGCGCGGCCCGTAGCCATGCTCGAGCTGAATCGCCGCGGCGAGCCGCGCGTTCTCGGCCTGAAGCTCGAGCTCAAGCTCGCGCCGCCGGGCCGCGAACTGGATCTCGAGCGCCTCGATGCGGCCCAGTTGCGCGGGGTCGAGATCGAGCTGCTCGTGAAGGAGCTCGTGCAGGGCGCTCGACGCGGGCGGGGCAGGCGCCGAGATGCTGCGGCCGATGAGCACTCCGGCCAGGGCGGCGAGGAAGGCGATCAGCGCGACCTGGAGCGTGCGGCGCCGGCCGGGACTCACCGCCGGCCCATCAGCAGCGAGGAGGGGGCCAGCGACGACACGCCGGTCAGCGGAGAGAGAGCCGCTTGGGCGCTGTCCGCCTCGCTAGGAACGGCCCCGCCGAGAACCCCCATGCTCAATGCGGCCACCGCCGCGAAGGCTGACACGCCGAATCCGTCGCGGCCGCGCGCCGGGAGCTCTCCCGCGATGCGTCCGAGGACCGCGGCTTCGACGTTCACGAGGCCCGCGGGCGTCGGGGCGCGAGCCAGCCGCTCGAGCGTGCCGTCGTCAGCATCGCCGCTCATTCGATCATCTCCATCTTCGTCAAACCTCCTTACGCACGCCATGGGCGCCGCCCTCATTCCGGTCGGGCGCCATGCTCATAGCAGGCAGGGCGCGGCGGCCGAAGCCCGATGCCGGCCGGGGCGCCGCCCGATTCGAGGGCAGATGCGCCCCGCTGCGTATGAATAGCGATTGCAGGAGATGGAATTCCATGAATCCCGAAGCTGTCCGCGGCTTTCCGCGGCGCCGGTTCATCGGCGGCGCGGCCGCCTTGCTTGGATTGCTCGCCACCGGATGCGCCCGCGCCGGGGAGCGCGCGACGCTCGCCATGACCGTCCATCGAGATCCGGATTGCGGCTGTTGCGAGCAATGGGCGCGCCAGGGCCGGGACGCCGGTTTCGCGACGACGATCGTCGACGAGGCCGATCTCGCCTCGGTGAAGCGGCGGCTCGGCGTTCCCGCGGACCTCGCCTCATGTCACACCGCGCTGGTCGACGGCCTGATTGTCGAGGGTCACGTGCCCTTCGACCAGGTTCGCCGCCTGCTTCGCGAGCGCCCGCCGGGAGTCGCCGGGCTGGCGGTGCCCGGCATGCCGGCGGGCTCGCCCGGCATGGAAATGCCCGACGGTCGGCGCGATGCCTATCAGGTGCTGGCGTTCGACCGGTCCGGCCGGCGCCGGCTGTACCATGCGGTGACCGGCTGAAGCAGCCTTGCTACGATTGGGCGCGGCGGCCGTTCTGGAACGAAGAAGGGGAGGATTGAGAATGAGACAAATGATTGCAGTCCTGATGGTTTCGGCGGCGCTCGTCGCGGCGACGCCGGGCGTCGCTCAGGACAATGACCGCGCCGGCGAGACCAGCGCGGTGACCGAACTGCTCGGCCGCTACCGCGCGGCGATCGAGCGGCTCGACGCTTCGGGCACCGAGGCGATGTTCGCGACCGACTCGCAGATTTTCGAGAATGGGGGAGTCGAGGGCAGCTACAGCAACTACCTTGCCCGTCATCTCGGTCCCGAGCTCGGCCATTTCACCTCGTTCCGCTTTTCGGACGTCGCGGTCGACGTCCGTTTCGAAGGCGAGGTGGCGCTCGCCACCGAAACCTACAACTACCGCATTGAGCGCCATGAGGGTGCGCCGATCGAGCGGCGCGGCGTCACCACCAGCGTGCTGAGACGGACCCCCGCCGGCTGGCAAGTGGTCAGCATGCACGGCTCGTCGCGGGCGCCGCGGCCGGCCCGCCCGGCAGGCTGAGCGATCGCTCCCCGCGCGACGGCGCGGGCTCTCCGCGCCGTCGCGTCCGGCCGTCAGTGCGACATGTCCGCCATATTCCCCATGTCATGCCCGGCATGGGGGTCGGCCGGCTGGGGCGCTCGCGCGGGCGGCTCGACAGGTTCGGCGCGCGGTCCGCTTCGGGGCGGCGCGGCCCGCGGCTTGGACGCACCGGTCTTCGCGGCGGGAGGCTCGGCGGGGACTTCCGGACCGGTTTCAGCCTCGTTGGCGGCTGGAGGCAGAGTCGCGGCGACGGCTTCATTGTCCCCAACCGTTGCGACGTGGTTGATCACATCGGCCGAAGGGGCTTCGTTCGCGCGCTGGCCGCACGCCGCCAGGGCGGGCATCGTTCCCAGCGCCAGCATCGCAAGCAGTCGTTTCATGGTGTCACTTCTCCGGTTTCGAACGCTGTTGAAGTCAGGGCAAGCTGCCGCGCTTCAGAAATACATGCTTCAGAAGTACATATGGTCCAGGCCATGGGTGAGCGCGGCGCCGAGCCAGCCCTGGACCAGCAGCAAGAGCGTTGTCGTGCCGAGCGTCCAGGTCATGGCCTTGCTCGAGACGGCTTCGGGCCGGCGCCATGCCCACAGGGCGATTCCGCCTACCACGACGGCGAGGGCCGTGCCGATCCAGCGGTGGTAGAGCTGGATGGGCTCGCGATCCGCGAGCGCGAAGCCGGCATTGAACCAGCCGAGCAGGGCGGCGGCGACCGCGGCCACGCCGGCGAGAACGATGACCGCCCGAAGCACCTCGGCCGCGTGGCCGCGCCGCCGCGCGATGAGCAGCGCGAGCCAGCTCGCCGGAATGAGCGCAATCGGGAAATGGACCGCGAACGGATGCATTCTGCCGAGCCAGGAAACGAAGCGTCCGCCCAAGCTCGTCGGCCGCTCTTCCGACGCCATGCCGTGATCGTCCATGGCCATATCGGTTCCGGCGGTGGGCGCCGCCGCGTGCCCGTCCGCCATGCTCCGGGCGGCCTCCTGCTGCTTGTTGTGGTCGGTATGCGCGGCGGCCGGCAGGGCCGCCGCGAGCGATACTGTAACGGCGACCCACAGCAGCAGTCTTTTCACGATCAGAACCATGTTCGCACTCCCAGGAGAAGGCTCCAGCCGCCGACGCGCTCCCCCGAGGCGCGACGGAAGGCGGCGGTATCGCCGAAGGCGCGCTCATATTGGACGCCCAGATATGGCGCGAAGACGGCCGGCGCACGCGCCGGGAAGAATTCGTGGCGCAGCCTGAGACCGAGCTCCGCGGTCGACAGGCCCGAGCCGAGCCGCAGCTCGGGCACGTCCTGCAAGGCGAAGTCGGCCTCGATCTGGGGCTGGAGGATCAGCCGCTGCGTGATGCGAAGGTCATATTCCGCTTCGAACCGCGCCGTAACGTCGCCCCTTTCCGACAGGAACAGGGCTGCGTCGAGCTCGAACCAATAGGGCGCGAGGCCCTGCAGCCCGAGCACGAGATAGCCGCGCCCGGGATCGGGGGCAAAATCGTAGCGCGCACCCGCCTGAAGGTCGAACCACGGGCTGATGGCCCGGCTGTAAAGGGCCTGGACCTCGGCCGCTTCCAGCCCGCCGCCGAACTCGCCCTCGCCCTGCGACTTGATCCACAAACGGTCGATGTCGCCGCCGTACCAGAACTGCGCGTCGTCCCAGATATAGGCGTCGCGACCGTCGCGCAGCGCGACCTCGAGCCGGTCGATCAGCAGGCGATATTGGGGGACCGCGCCGTTGACCCTCCGCTCCTGCGCGCGCGACCTGGCCATGTCGGCGGCGTCATAGGCAAGATCCGCGGCATGAGCCGGCCCCGACAGTGCCTCAGGCGGCGGCGGTCCGACTGGAGGAGCCGGGGGCGCGGCCATCGTATCGCCCATCGGGTGACCGGCGTGGGGATCGGGGACGGCCGGCGGGGCGACCGTCGCGGGCGGCATGGCATGGCCGGCATGGGGGTCGGGGACGACCGGCATGCGCGGCGCAGGCATGGCGTGGCCGGCGTGCGGATCCGGGCTTGCCCGCCCGGTTGTCGGGGTTTGGCCGGGGACCATCCGCGGCGCCGGAGGGACCGCCGCCGGCTCTGGAGGGGAAGGGGGGCGGGGTTGTTCGGATGGCATCGCATGGCCGGCATGCGGGTCGGGAGCCGCCGCTGGAGCGGTTCGCGGCGGGGGGGTGCGGCAGTCGCCGGCCGGTGGCGGCGCGGAACCGTGCGCGGCATGGGGGTCGGGCGTTCCGCTCTCGCGCGGGCAGGGCAGGGCGGGCGGGGCAGCCTGCGCTGTCGCGGCCGGCTGGGCGCCATGCCCCTCATGCTGCGCGAGCGCGGGCGCGGCAGCGCAGGCGGCAAACAGGATGAGAAGGCGCGGCCTCATGCGCCCTCTCCGTCGAGCGGGCGTACCGTGACGACCCGCATCATCCCGGCATGCATGTGATAAAGGAGGTGACAGTGGAACGCCCAGTCGCCGGGCGCGTCCGCGGTGAGGTCGAGGTCGACGGTGCCGCCGGGCAGAACGTCAACCGTGTGCTTGAGCGGATGACGGCCCGGATTGCCGTTGACCAGCTCCATGAAATGGCCGTGAATGTGGATCGGGTGGGCCATCATGCTGTCGTTGATGAGCCGCAGCCGCACCCGCTCGTTGCGGGCGAAGCGGATCGGCTCGGGGTTGTCGGAGAACTTCACGCCGTCGAAGGACCACATGAACCGTTCCATGTTGCCCGTAAGGTGGACCTCGACGGTGCGCGTCGCCGGTCTCGCATCGGCATTCGGGGTCAGCGCGACGAGGTCGCGGTAAGTCAGAACGCGGTGGCCGGCATTTTCGAGGCCGTTTCCAGGTTCGCCCGTCCGGTCGGTCGGCATGGCGGCGATATTGTCGACTCCGACGCCTGCCTCCACCCCGGGCGGCGGGTTCGCGCGGCTGTACATCGTCTGCGCTCCAGGGGCCGGACCGCCGCCATGCTGCATTCCGCCCATCGCTTCGCCGGCGACGCCGCTGTCCATCCCGGGCATCGAACCATGATTGCTCGGCGCAGCGGGAGATGCGGGCGAATTTCCCATGTCCATGCCGCCATGGGCCATGTCGCCCATCCCCATGTCCCGCATCGTAAGCAGCGGGCGGTCCCGCAGCGGCGGCACCTCGGCGCGCATGCCGAGCCGCGGCGCCAGGGTGGCCACGCCCATGCCGGAGCGGTCGATCGCTTCCGAGACGATGGTGTAGGCCCGGCTCTCGACCGGCTCGACGATCACGTCATAGGTTTCGGCCACCGAGATCCTGAACTCGTCGACGCCGACCGGGCGGACATTCTGGCCGTCGGCGGCAACCACGGTCATCCTCAGGCCGGGGATACGGACGTTGAAGATCGATTGCGCCGCCGAATTGATGAATCGCAGGCGGACGCGCTCTCCGGGCCTGAACAGGCCGGTCCAGTTCTCCTGGGGCCCGTGGCCGTTGATCAGATAGGTATAGATCGAGCCGGTGACATCGAGAATGTCGGTCGGGTCCATCCGCATCTGCGCCCACATCATCCGTTCCGACTGCGGCATCTGGTGCTCGGGGTCGCCGCCGAGGCGCCCGGCCAAAGTCATGCGCTGCCGGTTGAAGAAGCCGCCTTCCTGCTTGAGGCGCCGGAAGACGAGATGGGCGTGCATCCGGCTCCAGTCGCTGAGCACGACGACATGCTCGCGATCATAGGCGACCGGGTCAGGTTCGGCCGGATCGAAGATGAGCGGTCCGTAATGCCCCTCCTGCTCCTGCAGGCCGGAATGGCTATGATACCAGTAGGTCCCGCTCTGCCGGATCGGGAACTCGTAGACGAATGTCTCGCCCGGCCGGATGCCCGGAAAGCTGATTCCGGGAACTCCGTCCATCCGGAAGGGAAGGATGATGCCGTGCCAGTGGATGCTGCTGTCCTCCTCGAGCCGATTGGTGACGGCGATGCGGACATTCTGCCCTTCGCGCAGGCGGATCAGCGGCGCCGGAAGCGTCCCGTTCAACATGATCGCATGACGCGTGTGACCGCCGACCGTGAAGGGTCGGTGGGCGATGGTGAGCGCGATTTCCTCGCCGCTCAGCGTCGGCATGTCGGGACCGAGTCCTGGCGTGCCGGTCTGCGCCCAGGCTGGAAAGTAGCGCGCCAGGCCCAGCCCGGCCGCGCCGAGGGCGCCGGCACGGATGACGGACCGGCGGTCGATCGGAATGTTCATTTGCAGTCGACTTCCTTTGGCAGCCGGCGTCGGCGGGCGCGGCGATTGCAACTCTATACGCGTGGCTCATCGCTCTCCCTCAATCTCGAATTCCGTGTCGTGCCACCGTACGGCCGGGCCGCCCTTGGCGGGCTTCGCGCCGCATGCAATTAGGGCGATCGCCGACACGAATTGGGCGCCGGTGTCGCTCGATCGGTTCGAGCCGGCCTGGGCGGCGGAGGTCGAGGATGCCTCGGCGACGTTGCGCCGCGAGACCGTGCATCTCGCCACTGGCCTCTTGCTTCCGGTCTGGGACAAGCTCCCCGACGATCACGTCCAGGTCGTCCGCATCGCCGCCGACGACGGCCGCTCCTTGCTCGGCCGCGAGGTCGCGACCGTTCATCTGCCCGATCTCGGCGCGAAGCTCGGCCTCGATATCTCGCTCGACCTCGCGCCCGACGCGCTCGCCGAGACGGTGCTCCGGACCGGCAAGCCGCTCCCGTTCCGGGGCATGGAGCCGCTCACCGTCAAGCGCAGCCCTCGTCAACAACAGCCAGCGGCTTGAGCTCTCGAGCTTCTCCGCGGCCCGGCTCGGCTGGTACAAGGCGCAGGGCTGCTTCAGCGAGATCATCCGCTACCAGACGCGGCTATCCGTACGAGATCATGCAGGACGATCTAGCGCGCTATATCGGCGGTATCGGGATCAGCGAAGCCGCACCGGCCAGCCTGCGCTGCGGCGCAATTTCCGGATTCTTGGGCGAGGCGCTCGGGGGGAGGCGCAAGCGTCACGCCGCCTACATTCGGCGCTACCAACGGCGCCTAGATGTCCGCCGCGGCGATGAGACTTCGAGCGGCGCGTTGCGGAAGCCGAGCGGTTCAACCTGCCGCCAGCGGGCGACTATGCGGTGGCGATGTGCTTCCTGCCCCGCGACCAGGCGAGCCGAAAGGCTTCGGTAGAGCGGTTCGAACGGTTGGTCAGGGTCGAGGGACAGGTCTTGGTCGGCTGGCGCGACGTGCCGGTCGACGCGGGGGAGCTCGGCGCGGCGGCCCAGGCAGCAATGCCGGTGATCGCCCAGGCTGTGGTGGCGCGTGGGCCGAACGTCAGCGATCTGAACGCCTTCGAACGCAACCGGCTCGCCATCCGAAAGCAGACCCTGAAACCCGCTCGGCGACACAGCGCGCCGGCGCAACCTGCCAGGCCTGCCTGAATTCTACATCGCGTCCTTTTCGAGCAGATTTAACCGCCAAGATCGAAAAGGAACGGCCGTATAGCTTTAATTTTTTGCTCAAAGTCAGCAATCTTGCCACTATTCATCTCGGTTAATGAGATTTCATCGGCGCCGTTGACCAAGCACTGCTTTCGGAAGGCATCGAAGTCGAATTCGAAATAGTCGCCGAGTGGCGTGGTCACGGTCTGGGCGGGCAGGTCGATGCGGATGGAAGCCGTCCGCGCCGCCTCCATCAACCGCGCCACCGCCGACTCATCCAGCGTCACCGCGAGCAGGCCGTTGCGGAAGGCGTTGCCGGCGAAGATGTCGGAAAAGCTGGGCGCGATGACCGCCCTGATGCCGATGTCGCGCATCGCCCAGACAGCGTGCTCGCGGCTCGATCCGCAGCCGAAATTGCGCCCGGCGATCAGGATTGGAGCGCCCGCGAAGCGCGGAACGTCGAACACGCTGCCGCCGCCCTGGCGGAGCACGGCGAAGGCGCCGGCGCCGAGGCCCTTGCGGCTGACCGTCTTGAGCCATTCCGCGGGGATGATGACGTCGGTGTCGACGTCGTCCAGCCCCAGCGGATAGGCCCGGCCCTCGATGATCGACACGGCGTCTATGGCATCAGCTCCCGAACGTCGGCGAGTCGGCCAGCCACTGCGGCGGCGGCGGCCATTTCGGGCGACAGCAAGTGGGTGCGCGCGCCGGGGCCCTGGCGGCCCATGAAGTTGCGGTTGGAGGTCGAGGCGCAGCGCTGGCCGGGCGGCACCTTGTCCGGATTCATGCCGAGGCAGGCCGAGCAGCCCGGTTCCCGCCATTCGAAGCCGGCTTCGGTGAAGATCCGATACAAACCCTCGGCCTCGGCCTGCCGCTTGACCAGGCCGGAGCCGGGAACGACCAGCGCCTGCTTGATGGCGGGGGCGATCCTGCGCCCGCGCAGCACCGCGGCGGCGGCGCGCAGATCCTCGATCCGGCTGTTGGTGCAGCTGCCGATGAAGACGTTCTCGATCGCGACGTCCTGCATGCGCTCGCCGGGCCTCAGCCCCATATAATCGAGCGAGCGCCGCGCCGCTTCCCGCCGCGGGCCTTCGGGCAGGTCATCCGGATCGGGGACGCGGCCGTCGATCGGGACCACGTCCGCCGGGCTGGTCCCCCAGGTCACGGCGGGCGCGATGTCGCCTGCCTCGATCGCGACCGTGCGGTCGTAGGCGGCGCCGACATCGCTTGGCAGAGTGCGCCAATAGGCCAGCGCGCGCTCCCAGGATTCGCCTTTGGGCGCCAGCGGACGCCCCTCGAGATAGGCGAAGGTAGCCTCGTCCGGAGCGACCAGCCCGGCCCGCGCGCCCGCCTCGATCGACATGTTGCAGACCGTCAGGCGGCCTTCGGTCGACATGTCCCTGATCGCCGATCCGGCATATTCGATGACGTGCCCGGTGCCGCCGTCCGCCCCGATCCTGCCGATGATCGCCAGCACCAGGTCCTTGGGCGAAACGCCGAAACCGAGCGTCCCCTCGATGCGGATCAGCAGGGTTTTGGACGGGCGGAGCAGCAGCGTCTGGGTGGCGAGCACATGCTCGACCTCGCTGGTGCCGATGCCGAAGCCCAATGCGCCGAGCGCGCCGTGGGCGGAGGTGTGGCTGTCGCCGCAGACGATCGTGCAGCCGGGCAGGGTGAAGCCCTGCTCGGGCCCGACGACGTGGACGATGCCCTGCTCCGGATCGGCGGCGTCGATATAGGGGATGCCGAACTCGCGGGCGTTCGCCTCGAGCGCGGCGAGCTGGCGGGCGGAGACGGGGTCCGCGACTGGCACCGGCCGGCCGGCGGCGTCGCGCCGCGGCGTCGTCGGCAGGTTGTGGTCGGGGACGGCGAGGGTCAGGTCGGGGCGGCGGACCCGGCGGCCGGCCTCGCGCAGGCCGTCGAACGCCTGCGGGCTGCTGACTTCGTGGAGGAGATGGCGGTCGATGTAGAGGAGACAGGTGCCATCCTCGCGCCGCTCGACGACATGGTCGTCCCAGATCTTCTCGTAGAGCGTGCGGGGCGGTGACGGATCGGCCAATTTCAGGTTCTTCCGTTCGAGAGGATGCACGCGGCGGCCGCCTCGTCAACGACCTCGGCATATTTTCGATCGAGATCGAACAGATTGGCTTCGTGGGCCTCCGGCCGGCGGTCGGCGCATCCGTCCCGAACGACGAAGGGCGCAAAGCCGTGCTGGATCGCGTCGACGGCGGTGGCGCGGACGCAGCCGGAGGTGGAGAAGCCGGTGATCACCAAAGTGTCGATTCCCTCGACGCGCAGCATTGGCGCGAGCGAGGTTCCGAAGAAGGCCGAGGCATATTGCTTGGCGAAGACCACCTCCCCCGCCTCGGGCCGCAGCGCCGGCGGGAAAGCGCGGAGCGCCGATCCTTCGTCGAACGCCCGCAGCGCGGGGACCTTGCGGTAGAAGAGGCCGCCGTCGCGTCCGCCGGGCCTGTAAAGAACGGTGGTGAACACGATGGGCACGTCCGCGGCGCGGGCGATGCCGGCCAGCCGCGCGGTCGCGGCCACCGCCGCCTCGCCGTCGAGGAACAGAGGCGATCCCGGCGCCAGATAGGCCATTGCCATGTCGACGATCAGCAGCGCGGGGCGCTTGCCGGGCGCGATGTGCCCGTCGAACGCGCCTTCGTCCCGCTCTCGCTGTACGTGCTTGGCTCCCATGGCGTGTCCTAGATTGCGTTGGCGGCGCGCAGCGCTTCGAGCTCCTCGGCGCTATAGCCCAGCAGGCCGGCGTAAACCTCCTCATTATGCTGTCCGACCTCGGTCGGGGCCGGCGATCGGACCGAACTCGGCGTTTCCGACAGCTTCGGAAAGGGCGCCTGCATCTTGATCGGGCCCCATCTCGATGTGTCGATGTCGAGGATCGCTTCGCGCGCCGCGAAATGCGGGTCGGAGAGCATCTCGGGCGCGCGGTAGATGGCGCCGGCCGGGACGCCGTTCGCGATCATCAATGATTCGACCTCGGCGACCGTGCGCTTCCACGTCCAATCCGCGATCAACGCGTCGAGCTCAGCCTGATGGCGTCCCCGCGCGACATGGTCGGCGTAGCGCGGGTCGTCAGCGAGCTCTGGACGCCCCATCGCCGCGCAGAGGCGCCTGAACACCGCGTCCTGATTGGCGCCGATCAGATAGTCCCCGTCGCGGCAGGGGTAGACGTTCGATGGCGAGATTCCGGGGAGCGCGGATCCCGAGCGCTCGCGAATATAGCCCGATACGTGATACTCGGGGATCAGGCTTTCCATCACCTGAAGCACCGCTTCGTAGAGCGCCGAGTCGACGATCTGGCCGAGGCCGGTCCGTTCGCGCGCATGGAGCGCGGCGAGCGCGCCCATGCAGCCGTAGGTGGCGGCGAGGGTGTCGCCGATCGAAACCCCCATGCGCGAGGGCGGCCGATCCGGATCGCCGACAATGTATCGCCAGCCGCCCATCGCCTCGCCGATCCCCCCGAATCCGGCGCGGCCCGCATAGGGGCCGGTCTGTCCATAGCCGGAGACTCGGACGACGATCAGCCGCGGATTGATCGCGCGCAGCGTTTCGGGATCGAGGTTCCAGCCCTCGAGCGTGCCGGGCCGGAAATTCTCGATCAGGATGTCCGCGGTCGCGGCGAGCCTGCGGATCAGTTCCTGCCCCTCCGGGACACGGAGGTTAGCGGTAATCGACCGCTTGTTGCGCGCAACCACCTCCCACCACAATTTCTCGTCGCCGCGGCCCCACTCGCGCATGGGATCGCCCGCGCCGGGCGGCTCGACCTTGATCACGTCGGCGCCCATGTCGCCCAGAAGCTGACCGCAAAACGGGCCGGCAATCAGCTGGCCGAGCTCGATCACGCGAATGTCGCTGAGCGCGCCGGGGTTCCTGGCCGTCATGCCGCGCCCCTATTCCGCCGCCAGCGCCAGCGGCTGCCAGGTCGGCTGCCGCGGCGCGGGAAGACCGGTTTCGGCCTCGCAGGAGCGGCGCAACGCCTCGATGCCGGGCCCGAAGTTGAAAAGCGGCAGGATATCATGACGCGCGTCGCGGAGCTGGGCTCGAAGCGCCTCAGTGGCCTCGCCGTCCGCCTCTCCGTCGCGGGCGACGACCACGCCGTAGCGGCGCGCCCCGTCCAGCGTCACCAGCCCCTGCCTGACCTCCTTCGCGACGAGTCCGGGATCGCGCGCCAGCGGGTCGCCCCAGCCCCCGCCGCCCCAGGTGATGTAATGGAGCTGGTCGCCGGCCTCGACGCGCAAATCCTCCACCTTGTTGCCGACGATGACCCGGGTCCCGTCCGCTTTTTCGAGAATCTTCCGCGCGCGCGCGCCCGGTTCGCCGCCGTTCACCCCCCAGGGCGGCACGAACCAGCGGTCATCGTGGATGGCGATGACGCCCGGCTCCAGGAAGCGGTAGGCCATGTGGATGCCGTTGCCGCCGCGGTGAAGGCCGGGGCCGCCGCTGTCCGGGGCGGTCTCGTAGCGTTCGATCACCAGCGGGAAATAGCGCTCCAGGAACTCGTTCGGGACATTGGTGAAGCCGGGCCAGAGCGAGTGGCCGTCGGGCCCATCGCCGAGAGGCCGGCCCGGGATACCCCCAAATCCGATCTGGAACAGCTGGAACCATTCGCCCTGCTTGTCGACGCCGGAGTAAAAGAGGTGAGGAGAGGAGGAAAAGCCGGCTGCGTTGAGGAATTCGGGCGTCTTCTGGCCCAGCAGGCCGCCGAGAATGTCGAAGATTCGGCCGAGGGCGTGGGTGCGGCCGGACAGAGCGGCCGGGAATTTCGGCTTGAGCAGCGATCCTTCGGGAATGCGCACCTCGATCAAATCGTAGAAGCCGTCGTTGAACAATATCTGCGGGTCGAACACCATGATCATGTAGATACCGAAGAACATCTTGAACATGTTCTCGTTGAGATAGAAGTTGATCGAGGCTTCGCTCTGGGGATCGGTGCCGTCGAAATCGAGCACGACCCGGTCGCCGTCCCGCCACATCGTGCAGCGGATCTTGTAGGGGCCGCGGCCGACGCCGTCGTCACAGACATAGTCTTCGAAGCTGACGGGCTCCTTGCCGATCGAGCTCGCGATAAGCTGCTTCATCGCCCGATGGTTGCGGGCCAGCAGCTCCTCGGTCGCGGACACGTAGAGATCGTCGCCGAACCGCTCCGCCATCTCGACCACCCGCCGGCTCGCGACACGGCACGACGCGATCAGCGCGTTGAGGTCCGCCGTGCACCAATCGGGCTTGCGCGTCTGGTGCATGACCAGCTTGATCAGGTCCGCATTATAGTCGCCATTCCGGTAGATCTTGACCGGCGGAATGCGCACGCCTTCCTCGAAGATCGAGCGCGCGTCGATCGGCATCGACCCGGCGACCTTGCCGCCGATGTCGGACTGGTGGCCGAACATGGCGGTATAGGCGAGCAGCCGGCCCTGCTTGAACACCGGCAGCAGCACCAGCCAGTCGTTGGAATGGCTGATCGCGCCCTCAACCGAATAGGGATCGGAAAGGAAGAACATGTCGCCTTCCTCGACCGTTCCGTCATAGCCGGCGAGGAAGCCGCCGATGAACGAGCCGAACTGGCCGACCAGCATCCGTCCCTTGTGATCGGCGATCAGCGGAAAGGCGTCGCCCTGCTCGCGGATGCCAGGCGACATGGCGGTGCGAACCAGCGTCGCATCCATCTCGACGCGAGCGTTGCGCAGCGCATTCTCGATCAGATCGAGGGTCACCGGATCGACGGGGACGCCGGCGAAGGGGCCGGCTCTCGTCTCAACGATCGTGGCGGGCATGGCGCGTCCTTCAGGCGGGGTTGATCAGGATATTGCCGACCGCGTCGACCGTGGCGACGCAATCCGCTTCGACAAGGGTTGTCGCGTCCATTTCGACAACGATCGCCGGTCCGGGGATCGTGTCGCCGGCGCGGAGCCGTGCGCGGTCGTAGATCGTCCCAGGCCTTATCGCGCCGTCGATCCACAACTCGTGATCTCGCAGCTTCGCCCCGGCGGGATCGCTGTCTCCTTCGGGCAGCCCGGCTGGCTTAAGGTCGAGCGCCGGCCCCATCGCGACCGCGCGCAGGTTCACGATCTCGTGCGCGCTCTCCATGTTGAAAGTGAACAGGCGGCGATGCTCCGCGTCGAAGCGCGCGAGCAGACCGGCAATGCCATCGCGGCGCAGCGTTTTCGCGTCTATCGTCATCGGCACCTCGAACGCCTGGCCCTGATAGCGCAGGTCGATCTCGAACAGGCTGGCGATGTCCGCCTCGGCGATGCCGTCGGCGCGAAGCTCCGCGTGAGTCTGGTCCGCCATCTCGCCGAGCAGCGCGATGAGTTCGGATTCGGTGGTGTCGCGCGCCAGTTGGGAAAAGCTGCGCGCCGCTTCTGTGCGCATTCGCGTCGTCGCGTCGCCAAGGGCGCACAGCACGCCCGGCGAAACCGGAGAAATTGCGGGCCAACTGCCCATCAGCCGCGCCACAGCGTTGACGTGCAGCGGCCCGGCACCGCCGAAGCCCATCAGCGCGAAGTGGCGCGGATCGTAGCCCTGCTGGACCGAGATCATGCGCAGCGCCCCGAACATATTTTCATTGGCGATATCGATGATCCCCCGCGCCGCTTCGAACAGGCCGATGCCCAGCTTGTCGGCGATCGTCTGGATCGCCGCAGTGGCACCGTCCCGATCCAGTTTGAAGCTCCCGCCGAGCAGCGATTCAGGCAGATAGCCCAGCACGACGTTGGCATCGGTGACGGTTGGCTGGTCGCCACCCATGCCGTAGGCGACTGGCCCGGGAACGGCGCCGGCCGATTGCGGGCCGACCCGCAGCGCGCCGGTCAGTTCCGGCACATAGGCGATCGATCCGCCTCCCGCCCCGACTGTCTTCACATCGAGCGACGATGCTCTGACGCTGAGATGGCCGACCTCGGTCGTCCGCGTCCGTCGCGGCTCGAGATTTTCGATCAGGGCGACGTCGGTCGACGTCCCGCCTACGTCCAAGGTGAGGATGTTGCGAAAACCGGCATTCCTGGCGACCCAAAGCGCGCCGGCGACGCCGCCCGCGGGACCTGACATCAGCAGGGATACCGGATGTTCCTCGGCCTTTTCGGAAGACATCAGGCCGCCGTCCGAGCGGAGCAACGCCAGCTTTCCAACCATTCCGCAGTCGCGCAGCTTCCCACGCAGGTTGCGGACATAATGGCCGACCACCGGCCGCATCGAAGCATTGGCGACGGTGGTCAGCGTCCGCTCATATTCCTGCATCTCGGGCAGGATGAGGTGACTGAGGGAAATCGGCACGTCGGGAAGAATCTCGCGCGCCAGCGCAGCGACACGCAGCTCGTGGGCGCCGTTCAGATAGGCGTTGATCAGCGATACGGTGACCGCTTCCACCCCGCGCGCTTTCAACCTTTCCAGCGCGGCGCCGATGTCGGCGTCGTCGACCGGACGGAGCTCGCAACCCCGCGCGTCCATTCTCCCCTTGATCTCGAATGTATCCTCGAGCGCCGCGAGCGGCTCGGGCTTCGGCCAGATGATCCAGCCGGCGAGGCCACCGGGCACGTAGCTGCGGGCGATCTGCAGGATCTGGCGATATCCTTCCGTGACAATCAGCCCGACGCGGGCACCCTTGCCCTCGAGTACCGCGTTGGTCGCGACGGTCGTGCCGTGGAGGACGGTCTCGACCGCGCTCGGCGCGATCCCCGCCCGCGCCGCGACCGTCTCGACTCCGGCGAGCACGCCAATCGAGCTGTCGGCGGGCGTCGACAGAGTCTTGTGCCGCCAGAAGGCGCCCGTGGCCTCCTCGAACAGCAGCAGATCGGTAAAGGTTCCCCCCACGTCGACGCCGAGACGATAGCCCATCAAGCGATTTCCCCCTGTTGTGCGCCGCTCGGAAACCGCCCAGCCTTGGTCAGCATTCCGGGCAGGGGCTTGCCGATCACGCCGCTGAACCAGGCGGACGTTTCGATCAGCAGGTCGAGATCGAGCCCGGTCGAAACGCCGGAGCGCTCCAGCATGTAGACGACATCCTCGGTCGGGACGTTGCCCGCGGCGCCGGGCGCGAAAGGACAGCCGCCGAGCCCGCCGAGCGACGCATCGACGGTGCGGGCGCCGGCCTGCACCGCCGCCCAGACATTGGCGAGGCCGATGTTGCGCGTATTGTGGAAATGAACCCGCATCGGAATCGGCGCGATCGCATCAGTGACGCGCGCGACCAGCCGCTCGACATCGCGGGGAGAGGCGGCGCCGATCGTGTCAGCGAGCGCCACCTC
>NZ_JBQTJC010000152.1:0-4609 GCF_052387495.1 Sphingosinicella sp.
CAAAGATGCGCCGTGGCTCGCGCCAGACATTCGGCTGGCGATAAGCATGACGCCCGCAGAAGCCCGGTCGATGGGTCAAGCTCTAATACGACAGGCGGATGAGGCTGAAGCTCAATCCATTCACTAGCTGGACTTGTCTCGCGCATCGCGCCCGCCCTTCGGTTTTTGCGGCTTATGCGGCGTTGCCAGCATCCGCTTTAGCGCGGCCTCGCGGCGCGCTACCGTCTCCTCTTCGGAGTAGGAGTCGTCCTTGTCTGACATCATCCTAGAAGTAGCGGACATTCTGCGGCCGTCCTATCTGAAAATCGCTCGGGCGAAGAAGCACATCCTCGACCTCCAAAGGGAGATCGATGCCTTCCTCGGCACAAAGCCTGCTAAACTTGTCATCCGCGATGATCGCGCAGCCGGACAGACTATCCGATCCGTCAAACAGAATAGCCCCGTTCCAGAGACCATAAGCCTCATCATCGGCGACGCCGTTCACAATCTCCGCTGCGCCTTGGATCTGACCGTCTTCGCCATCGTCGGGGACAAGACCCCATCGCCTCAAAGCGTCCAGTTTCCGTGGGCCTGGTCGCCTGAGAAATTGGAAGCCACCCTTACGACACGACAAATGCGACACGCCGGAAAAAATGTCATCGACGCGGTGAAGGCGCTCGAACCATATCCGGGCGGGAACGAGGCCATTGAAGCAGTCCATCGGCTCGACATTACCGACAAGCACCAGCTCATTTTGACCGCTGTCAGCTCGGCGGAAATGACCCTTGAAGAGTTCTCCAGATTCGTCCCCGCCGACACCTATCGAGCGCAGGCCGCGCGCCCTGACAAGCGGAACATTACCCTTTTTCTGACCGCCGGGTCCGAATGGACCCTGAACTATCGTTTCAAGGGCAACCGCACGGAGAGGCGCGGCGCACGCAGCAAGATCGCCGCCCGCGAATATGAAGCAGATGTGCAGCCGACCTTCCACATATGCTTCGACACAAGTCTGCCGGTGGTCGGCATGATGCCCGTGATCGACTGCCTTGTGGGGATGACCACGCGGATCGAGGAAGCCTGTCTCCAAATAGGCCGCGCCCATGCTGCGGACCTATTGGGAGCAAAATAGAGCGCCGGCCTGTCCGTCTGACATTTGCTGGCGCTCCTTGCTAAGTCAAGTATATAATTGCCTTAACGCCTCCAGCCCGACATCCGTGGGGGTGGACTCGCGCCCCGCCCGGGTGAACAATACGGCCATGCAACGACTCCTGATCGCCATCGCGGCCGGAGCGCTGTGCCTGACCGGCATGGCCGCGTCCGCGCAAGACAGCGGCAGGAGCTTGCCGCTGGAGGCCCGGCCGGCACCGGAAGCGCCCGAGGGGGTGGACGGACAGGAGTCCGCCGAGCAACCCCCCACCGATCCGCAGGACACGGAAGCCGCGGCGCGGTGGGCGCGGCTGCAGGCGGAAGCCGAGGCGGAGCGCGAGCGGCGGCGCATTGAGCGCGAGCGCTACGAGCAAGGCCTGCGCGACGCCGAGGCCGCGCGTCAGGCCTATGAAGCAGACACGGCGCGCCACCGCGCGGAGCTTGAGCGCGCGCGCGCCGCGGAGGAGGAATATCGCCGCCAGCGCGCCGCCTACGAGGCCGAAACCGGCAATGTCGGCAGCGCGACCCGAGGTTCCGGACCCGCCCCGGCCGCGGCGACGGCCGAGGAGGCGCCGGTCGCCGCGCCAGTCGAAGAGACTCGCGCCGAACGGCGCGCGCGCGAGCGCGCCGAGCGTGCGCGAGAACGCGAGGCGAGACGGGCGAACGAGACGTGCGATGACCGCAACCGCCGCAACCGGCGGCGCGGCCAAATCATCGGCGGCATCGTCGGCGGGCTCGCGGTCGCGCTCGCCGATCGCGAGGGCAGGGCGGAGGTCGCCTTGCTCGCGGTCCCGGCGGGGGTTCTGCTCGGCGATGCCATCGCCGGGCTGCTCGATTGCCGGGAGCAGGAACAGGCCGCGCTCGCCACCGAGCGCGCGCTCGAAGGCGGCGTCGGCTCGACCGTGGAATGGGCCAGCGAAACCAGGCCGAACGTGACCGGCTCTTCGACCGTGCTGGCGATGGCGCCCGACCCGAACGGCGGCGAATGCATGACCGTGACCGACATCGTCATCATCGACGGCGAGGAGACCCGCGCGCCCAAGACGATGTGCCGCCGGCCCCCGTCCAACCGCTTCGTCCGGGTCTGAAGCGCAAGCCGGCGTCGACCGGTCCCGATTGACAACCGATTTAGTAGAGAAGTCTGGACACGGGTCCCGGCTTGGCATAAGAAGGCCGCTTCGCCGGCGATCCGACGGAGCGCGAGCTTCCTGGGGGGCAAAGGTGAAAATTGGGACCTCGCAACCAAATCGAAGGAACAGCACGTGAAGAAGATCGCTCTTTCTCTCGTCGCCCTCTCCGCGCTCGGCCTGGCCGCCTGCGGCGACAACGGCGCCACCAACAATGCGGCGGGCAACACCGCCGAGACCGAGAATGCCGCCAATGCGGACGTCAATGCGGCGACCACGGCCCAGGACGTGCTCGACACGATGGGCAATGCCGCGACCGACGTCGGCAATTTCGCCGAGAACACCGTCGACGCGACCGGCGACGCCATCGAGAACGCCACGAAGTAGGCTTCGGGCTCTTCGACGACTCGAAAGGGTCGCGCGCCTATCCGGCGCGCGGCCATTTTTCTTTGCCCGCCGCCCGGGCTAAGAAGCGGCCGGCGAAACGAACGAGGAGAGCGAGGCGATGAGATTGGGGATCAGGTTCGCCGGGATGGCGATGATCGTGTCGCTGGCCGCCTGCGGCGGGCCCGAGGAAGGGGGCGGCGGCCTCACCGCCGAGGAGGAGCGCCGGCTCGACAATGCCGCGGCGATGCTCGACGAGAACAGCATCTTCGACACCTCGGCGGATTCGATGGTGATGAACGAGGCCGAGCTCCAGGCCCTCGACGCGCCGCAGGGAAACGCGGCAGCGCCGCCGCCGCCCGCCAACCAGCAATAAGACCAAAAGAAAAGGGCCGGGTTTCTCCGGCCCTTCTCATTCTTGCCTGAGCGGTCGGACCCTAGAAGTCCATTCCTCCCATGCCGCCGCCGCCGCCGTGCATCGGCATGGCCGGCTTGTCCTCGGGCAGCTCGCTCACCGCCGCTTCGGTGGTGATGAGCAGGCCCGCGACGCTGGCCGCATCCTGGAGCGCGGTGCGCACGACCTTGGTCGGATCGATCACGCCGGCCGAAACCAGGTTCTCATAGACCTCGGTCTGGGCATTGAAGCCCTGCGTCTCGTCGTCGCCGTCGATCAGCTTGCCGGCGACCACGGCGCCGTCATGGCCCGCATTCTCGGCGATCTGGCGGATCGGCGACTGCAGCGCGCGGCGGACGATGTCGATGCCGCGGGTCTGGTCGTCGTTGACGCCGGTCATGCCCTGGAGCGCCTTGGTGGCGTAGAGCAAAGCGACGCCGCCGCCCGGAACGATGCCTTCCTCAACCGCAGCGCGGGTCGCGTGGAGCGCGTCGTCGACGCGGTCCTTACGCTCCTTCACCTCGATCTCGGACGAGCCGCCGACCTTGATCACCGCGACGCCGCCAGCGAGCTTGGCAAGGCGCTCCTGGAGCTTCTCCTTGTCATAGTCGCTGTTGGTGGCGTCGATCTGCTGGCGGATCGATTCGATCCGGGCCTTGATCTGGTCGCTCTCGCCCGCGCCGTCGACGAGGGTCGTGTTATCCTTGTCGATGGTGACCCGCTTGGCCTGGCCGAGCATGCCGACCGTGACGCTCTCGAGCTTGATGCCGAGATCCTCGCTGATCATCTCGCCGCCGGTCAGGATCGCGATGTCCTGCAGCATCGCCTTGCGGCGATCGCCGAAGCCCGGCGCCTTGACCGCCGCGACCTTGAGGCCGCCGCGCAGCTTGTTGACGACCAAAGTGGCGAGCGCCTCGCCTTCGATGTCCTCGGCGATGATCAGGAGCGGACGGCCCGACTGCACCACCGCCTCGAGGATCGGAAGCATCGCCTGGAGATTGGAGAGCTTCTTCTCGTGGATCAGGATGTAGGGGTCGGTCAGCTCGACCGACATCTTCTCCGGATTGGTGATGAAGTAGGGCGAGAGGTAGCCGCGGTCGAACTGCATGCCCTCGACGACGTCCAGCTCGAACTCGAGGCCCTTGGCCTCCTCGACCGTGATCACGCCTTCCTTGCCGACCTTCTCCATCGCCTCGGCGATCTTCTCGCCGACGATCGAATCGCCGTTGGCGGCGATGCTGCCCACCTGGGCGATCTCCTTGGAGCCGGAGACCTCCTTCGAGCGGCCCTTCAGATCCTCGACCACCTTGGTGACGGCGATGTCGATGCCGCGCTTCAGGTCCATCGGGTTCATGCCGGCCGCGACCGACTTCATGCCCTCGCGGACGATCGACTGGGCGAGCACGGTGGCGGTGGTGGTGCCGTCGCCGGCCAGGTCGTTGGTCTTCGAGGCGACCTCGCGCAGCATCTGCGCGCCCATATTCTCGAACTTGTCCTTGAGCTCGATCTCCTTGGCGACGGTGACGCCGTCCTTGGTGATGCGGGGCGCGCCGAAGCTCTTGTCGAGGACGACGTTGCG
>NZ_JBQTJC010000153.1:0-24379 GCF_052387495.1 Sphingosinicella sp.
TTAGCTCTGAGCGCATGCTTGCGGCCTGGTCGATCCCCTTGTCCGCTGTCTGTCGTTCGCCGTCTGCTGCCGTCCAGCGACCAACGGCCAGCCGGCTAGACCAGCCCCCGCCCGATCATCTCCTCGGCGATCTGGATGGCGTTGAGCGCGGCGCCCTTGCGGAGATTGTCCGAGACACACCAGAGCGAGAGGCCGTTCTCGACCGTGGAATCCTCGCGCACGCGGCTGACATAGGTGGCATATTCGCCGACGCACTCGACCGGGGTGACGTAGCCGCCGTCCTCGCGCTTATCGACCAGCATCACACCCGGCGCCTCGCGCAGGATCGCCTGGGCCTCCTCGGCCGAAATTTCCTTCTCGAACTCGATGTTGATCTCCTCGCTGTGGCCGACGAAGACGGGGACGCGGACGCAGGTGGCGCTGATCTTGATCCTGGGATCGAGGATCTTCTTGGTTTCGACCATCAGCTTCCATTCCTCGGTGGTCGAGCCGTCCTCGAGGAAATCGCCCGCCTGGGGGATGACGTTGAACGCGATCTGCTTGGGGAATTTGGCGGGCTCGTTGGAATCGCCGACGAAGATGTTGCGGCTCTGCTCAAAGAGCTCGTCCATCCCCGCTTTTCCGGCGCCGGACACGGACTGGTAGGTGGCGACGACGACCCGCTTGATCGTCGCGGCGTCGTGCAGCGGCTTTAATGCCACCACCAGCTGCGCGGTCGAGCAATTCGGGTTGGCGATGATGTTGCGCGCCCGATAGCCGTCGATCGCCGCCGCGTTCACCTCCGGCACGATCAAGGGCACGTCCGGGTCCATCCGGTAGAGCGAGCTGTTGTCGATCACCGTGCAGCCCGCCGCCGCGGCTTTGGGCGCATAGGCCTTCGACACCGCGGAGCCCGCCGCGAAGAGCGCGATGTCCCAGCCGGCGAAATCGAAATGCTCGATGTTGCGAACCTTGAGCTCCTGGCCCGAATCGCCGAAGTCGATGAGGTCCCCGGTCGAACGCGGGCTGGCGACGGCGGCGATCTCGTCCGCCGGGAAGGCCCGCTCGGCGAGGATGTTCAGCATCTCGCGCCCGACATTGCCGGTCGCCCCGACGACCACGACCCGATAACCCATGTGATGTGTCTCCGTTTGGGCCGCCGCCACTATCGCAACGGGCCCGCCGTGGCGATATGGCATGCCGGGGCGCGGGCGCAAGGAGGGGCGATGGTTCGGGCGGGACTGATGCTGACCGGGGCGATTGCGCTGCTGCTTCTCGCGATGGCAGTGAAGGGGATGCTGATCGCGCTGCCCACGCCGCCGGCCGCCGGGGGCGCGGGGTTCGACGCCAATCGGGCGGCGGCACGGCTCCAGCGCATCCTCGGCGACGAGCGGCCGCACCCGGTCGACAGCGCCGCCAACGACGCGGTGCGCGCGCGGCTGATCGCGGAGATGCGGAGCGTCGGGCTCGAGCCGCGCGTCACCGACGATTTCGCCTGCAACGACTTCGTCCGGCGGCGCACGGTGAGCTGCGCCCGGGTGCGCAATGTCATCGCGACGATCGGACCGGACGAGGGCCAACACCTCCTCCTCTCCGCTCATTATGACAGCACCTTCGCCGGGCCTGGCGCCGCGGATGCGGGGATCGGGGTAGCCACCCTGCTGGAAACGGCGGCGCTGCTGCGCGGGCAGGCGCTCGCGCGCCCGGTCACCTTCCTGTTCAACGAGGGCGAGGAGATGGGCCTGATCGGCGCCCGCGCCTTCCTCGAGCGCGACCCGCTCCGCGAGCGCGTCGACACGCTGATCAATCTCGAGGCGCGCGGCGTCACGGGGCCGGCGATCATGTTCGAGACCAGCCAGCCCAATGCGGCGGCGATCGCGCTCTATCGCGCCGCCGCCGAGCGGCCCGCCGCCAATTCGCTGACCACCGACCTTTACGGCCTGATCCCCAATTCGACCGACGTCACCGTGTTCCGCGCCGCGCCCTGGACGATCCTCAACTTCGCGATCATCGGCAATGAGACGCGCTATCACAGCGCGGGAGACGACATGGCCGCGCTCGACCGGCGCAGCCTCCAGCATATGGGCGAGCAGACGCTGGCGGCGACCCGGATCGTCGCGGCGGGCGCGGCGCCGGCGGCGGAGGGCCAGCGCATCTACACCGACGTGCTCGGCCGTTTCCTGGTGACGCTACCGATGCTGTTCGGCTTCGTCCTGCTCGGCCTCGTCCTGCTCTTCTTCCTGATCACCGGCTGGCGGCGCGGCGCGCTCGGCCGGCCGTTGCTCGCGATGATTGCGACGCTCGCCGGCGCGACGGCGCTCGCCTGGCTCGGCCAGTTCCTCCTTGGCCTGCTCCGCGACGGCGATTATTGGCGCGCCTTTCCCTGGGTGACGGGCCTCGCCGTCTATGCCTGCGCGATCACCGCCGCCCTGCTCGCGCTCAAATTGATCGCGCGCGACGGCGAGCGGACGCGGCTGCGCGCCGCTTTCTGGCTGCTGTTCACCCTGCTCGGCGCCCTGCTCTGCGTGGTCGCGCCGGGCGCGGCGATCTTCTTCCTAGCCCCGCCGCTCGCCGCCGCGCTCGGCATGGCCGCGATGCTGTGGAGCCCGCACGCCGAGCGGATCGGCGCGTGGGCGGCGATTGGGCTCCTCTATCTGACGTTCGGTCCGGCGCTCGCTTTGTTCGAGGAGCTGATGAACGGCGGGCCGCACTGGACGTTCGCGCCGCTGGGGGCGATCATCCTGCTCCCCGCGCTGATCGAGCGGAAGCCGCTGATCGCGCTGATCCGGCCCGTTTTCATCTGGGGCGGCGCGGGCGATCTGTTCCTGATCGGCTGGGGCGCGGTGGCGCTGACCCCGGCCTACAGCGCCGACCGGCAGCAGCAATTCGCCATCGAATATGTCTGGGACGCCGAGGGGCGAAGCGGCCGCTGGGCGGTCAACAATGACGGCGCGGCGGTGCCTCTTGCGGTCGAATGGGAGCGAACCGAGCTGCCTTACTCGACGCGGCGGCGCTGGGTGACGGCGGCGCCTGCTTTGCCGGTCCAGGCGCCCGGCATCACCGTAATCGGTACGCAGCACGGCGGCGAGCAGCGCCGCGTGCGCCTGCGGCTCGCTACGAACGGCGCGGAAGCGGTCACCCTGATCGCGCCGCGCGAGACGCGGGCAAGCTTCGTCTTTGGCGACGATGAACGAATGGGCGCCGGACCGGAGGAACGCGCGATCTGGCGCTGCATCGGACGCAGCTGCGACGGCGCGACCGTCGATGTTGTCGTGACTCGCGCCGACCCGGTCGAGCTGATCGTCGTCGGCTCACGCAGCGGCCTGCCGGCCGAGGCATCGCCGCTCGTCGCCGCGCGACCTGCCAATGCCCGCCCGCAATACGGCGCCGACTCGACGATCGCGATCGACAGGCTGCGGCTTTAGGGCGCGCGCGAAATCGGCTAACCGCCGGACGTGGCCGATCTCTTCCACGACGATCCCCCGCCCGCGCCGCCGGCCGCGCCATCCGAAAACGCGCCGCTCGCGGATCGGCTCAGGCCGCGGAAGCTAGACGAGGTGGTCGGGCAGGAGCATCTGACCGGGCCCGACGGCGCGATCGGGCGGATGGTCGCGGCGGGCAAGCTCGCCTCGATGATCCTCTGGGGGCCGCCGGGCACCGGCAAGACGACGATCGCGCGGCTGCTCGCCGATGCGGTGGGGATGCGCTTCGTGGCGATCTCGGCGGTCTTCTCGGGCGTCGCGGACCTCAAGAAGGTCTTCGCCGAGGCGCGCGAACATATGAAGATCGGCAAGACGACGTTGCTGTTCGTGGACGAGATCCACCGCTTCAACCGCGCGCAGCAGGACGGCTTCCTGCCCTATGTCGAGGACGGCACGGTGGTGCTGGTCGGCGCGACCACCGAGAATCCGAGCTTCGAGCTGAACGCGGCGCTCCTGAGCCGCGCGCAGGTGCTGATCCTCAACCGGCTCGACACCGCCGCTTTGTGCAAATTGCTCGACCGCGCCGAGGCGCTAGAGGGCCGCGCCTTGCCGCTGACGCCGGAAGCGCGCGACGCCTTGGTCGCGACCGCCGACGGCGACGGTCGCTTCCTCCTGAACCAGGCCGAAACCCTGTTCTCGATCGAGCTGGAAAAGCCGCTGGAGCCGGGCGAGCTGGCGGCTCTGCTCCACCGCCGCGTCGCGGTCTACGACAAGGATCGCGAAGGCCATTACAATCTCATCTCGGCGCTGCACAAAGCGATCCGCGGCTCGGATCCGCAAGCGGCGCTCTACTATCTCGCGCGGATGCTCGTCGCCGGCGAGGAGCCGCTTTTTATGCTCCGCCGCCTCACCCGCGCCGCATCGGAGGATATCGGCCTCGCCGATCCCAATGCATTGGTCCAGTGCATCGCGGCCAAGGACACCTACGATTTCCTCGGGAGCCCCGAGGGCGAGCTCGCCATCGTCCAGGCCTGCCTCTATCTCGCCACCGCGCCCAAATCGAACGCCGCCTATATGGCGCAGAAATCCGCCTGGCGGAGCGCGAAGGAGACCGGCTCGCTGATGCCGCCGAAGAACATCCTCAACGCCCCGACCAAGCTGATGAAGCAGATCGGCTACGGCCAGGGCTATCAATACGACCATGATGCCGAGGGCGGCTTTTCCGGCGACAATTACTGGCCGGAGGAAATGGCGCCGCAGATCTATTACGTGCCGACCGATCGCGGCCTCGAGAAGAAGATCGCCGAGCGCGTCGCCTGGTGGGAGGAGCAGCGTGCGAAGAAGGCTTAGTCTCGTCCTTTTGGCCGGCGCGCTGTTCGGGACGGCCGGCCTTGCGCAGGAGCCGGCCGGTCCCAGCGAGCTGGAAGAAGCACTCGGCCGGCCCAGGCGGGTGCCTGCAATTTCGGCCGAGCTTCGTGCCATGTTCCGGGAGGTCGGCCGCGACCGCCTGGTCGTGCGCGGCCTGAACGGCAACGACATCGCCATCAATATCAGGGAGTATGAACCGGAGGACTTCCGCCGGTTCGGCGACGGCCGGTTCGTCGGCTTCTCCTTCTCGGGCTACGAATTCTACGGATATTCGCTGGTCGACCGGGCGATGGCCGGCGAAGCCGCCATGATCGAGACGGGCGAGATGCCGGCATTCTCGCCTGACGGGCGGCATTTCGCTGCGGTGCAATTTTCAGGCTCCGGATGGGGCAATCTCGAGGGGCTCGGCCTGTGGGAGATTCGGCCGGACGGCGCCGTCCAGCTTTTCTTTACCGACGCCCTGCCGGAGGGCGAGGATTGGCGGATCGACGGCTGGCCGCGGGAAGATTGCGTCCGGTTGAGTGCCGTCGCCGCCACGTGGCGGCCGCCGGAGGGCCAGGAACGCGACCTTCCGACCGCGCCGCGCACCCATTTCGGCGTCGAGGTGGGCGAGCCCATCCAGCTACTCGCCAGCCACGACCAGCCCGCCTGCGGTGTGGTGGACGCGACCCAGCCATGAGCGAACCGCTCGACAGCTGGGATAAGGTCGTCGCCTTCGCATTGTCCCTCCCCGACACGATGCTTTCGACCAGCTACGGCAAGCCCGCGGTCAAGGTCGCCTCGAACGGCCGCGCCTTCCTCTACATCGGGCGCGAGGCGGAGAGCTCGTTCGGGGTCGCGATCGACCTCGACAGTGTCGAGATATTGAAGGAGACCGACCCGGACAGCTTCTGGCAAACGCCGCATTACGAAGGCTGGCCGGCGGTGCTCGTCCGCTTCGACAGCGCCGACCCGGAGCGGGTTCGCGCGCTGATCGAAAGGTCGCGCGACTGGACTGCGGCGATGAAGCCGCCGCGCTCGCGGAAGAAGGGGTGACGTACCGCTTCACGCGCTTCGCCGCGATTGATTGGTCGGGCGCGAAGGGAAAGAGACACAAGGGCATCGCGGTTGCGATGTGCGAAGCGGGGACGGCCGCCCCCGCGCTGGTGCGGCCCGCGCATATCTGGTCCCGAACGGAGGTGCTCGACTGGCTGCTTGCCGAGGCGGCGAAAGCGCCGACCCTGTTCGGCTTCGACTTCAGCTTCGCCCCGCCGATTGCCGAGCGTGGCGAATATCTGCCCGGCGAACGCGGCATCCCTTCGACCGCGCGAGAATTCTGGGCCTATGTCGAGAGCCGGTGCGACGATGATGACCTCGGCGCCGCAAGCTTTCTCGACGAGGCGCACCGCCGCCACTTCTATTTCGGAGTCGCGGACGGGGAAAAGGCCCGGTTCATCCACTTCCGCCGCTGCGACGCGAGGCTGAACGCCTTGGGCGGCCGCAAGACGGCGAGCGCCTATGATGCGATCGGCGCGGCCCAGGTCGCCAAGGCGAGCTTTTCCGGAATGCGGCTCCTTCACCGGCTGGACGGCAAGGTCGCGATCTGGCCAATGGACGCGCTGCCGGACCATGGCAGCGCCGTGGTCGAAATCTACACCCGCATCTATCTGCGGCGAGCGGGCCTCTCGGGAACGAAGGTTCGTTCGCGCGCCGAGCTCAATCCCGCGCTCAACGGGCTGGGAAGCGCCCCCGCCCAGCTGCGCTTCGAGCCGAACGACCATCAGACCGACGCCCTCGTGACCGCGGCCGGGATGCGCGCGCTCGCGCAAAGCGAGCCTGATGCATTCGCGCCGCCGGGTCTGACCCCCGAGCTCGCCCGCACCGAGGGCTGGACGTTCGGCGTTGCTTAGCCCATTTGCGCTATGCGCTTGGGCAAGCCGGTTTAGCTCAGCTGGTAGAGCAGCGGTTTTGTAAACCGAAGGTCGCGGGTTCGAATCCTGCAACCGGCACCATTCCCGACTACAGCAAATAGCGCATCTGCACCGCCTGACGAACGACGCCGCCGCTCACTTGGAAGCGGACCTCGTCGAAGCGGGGCGGGCCCATGCGGATGCGGGGGTTGCGCGAGAAGCCGAAGCCTTCGCGCGGGATCGCCATGAAGCGGTTGAGCCGACCGTCGCCATTTTCGTCGTGGATGACCGAGAGCGCGTAGATTCCCGGCGCGACGCCGCGCAGCCGGATACTCGCCGCCGCCCGGGTCGGGAGCGAGCGCTTTACTGCCGCGGGATCACCGTTGCAGTCGGGGAAATGGGCCGGATTGCGGGTCAGGCAGAGGCGGACCTGGCCGTTGGCGTTGCGCAGGCCCTGGACCTGGATTTCCAGCTCAGCCGGGCTGGCTTGCCCCGTCAGCAGGGCGAACAGGCCGAGCGGGAGCAGCGCTTGCATGGCGGAATTCGCCCAGCCCGCGGTCCGTGCCGCAGAGCCGGTCCCAGAATCGGAAATAAAGTCCATAATTGCATCCATATTGTTCGTGGTGACGCTGATGGTGGCTGGCCGTGATCAGCCATTCGCCCGCCGGCCCTTCGACAAGGCGGCGCGGGAACAGCTCCCAGCCCATATGATTGGTGACGCCCATCACCGTCATGATTGCCAGTACGACACCAAGTGCGCCAACGTGGATCGGGACGGTGAGGACGAGGACGGGAATGACGACGGCGCCGGTCAGCGCCTCCCAGGGGTGAAAGCTCATCGCCGCCCAGGCGGTCGGCGGACGGCTGGCGTGGTGGACGGCATGGGCGGCGCGGAACAGCCGGGGCCGGTGCATCAGCCGGTGGGTCCAGTAGAACCAGGCGTCGTGGAGCAGGAGGTAGACGAGCACCGAGGCGGGCAACCACCAGAGCGGATAAGCGCCCACGTCCGAATAGACCCGCGTCCAGCCATGCGCCTGCCAGCCCCAGGCGAGCAGTCCCGCCGGGGCGCCGTAGAGGAAGGCGCTGGCGAGCGACCAGGAGATTTCGCGGCGGATTTGCGGCTCGAGGCCTCGATAGAGGCCGGGGAAGCGCGCCCGGGTCAGAAGGGCGAAGCCGCCGCTGACGGCGAGATAGCGGGCACCGACGATGACCGTCATGGCGAGGATCGAGAGGAAGACGGCGGCGAAGATATCCACGCCGCACCCCTTACACGAGGCCGCGCGCCTGCGTAAGGAGGCGCCGTGAGCGGGGCGCAGCCATTGACGATCGCCGGCGGTGGCCTTGCCGGCTGCCTGACCGCACTCGCGCTCGCGAAGCTCAGGCCGGAAATTGAGTTCCTGCTGGTAGAGCAGACCGAGAGCTTCGGCGGCAACCATATCTGGTCCTTTTTCGACGCGGACGTGGCCGCGGAGAATCGCTGGCTGATCGAGCCGATCATCGCCCGGATTTGGGACGGCTATGACGTGCGCTTTCCCAAGCGGGCCCGTACATTGCCGACGCGCTACAATTCCACACGCTCCGAGCTACTCGATGTGCTGGTGCGCGAGCGGCTGCGGCCGGATCAGTACCGGCTGGGCACGACGGCGGAGCGGATCGACATCGACGCGCGCGGGGCGGCCAATCTCGACGCGCTCGAGCTCGGTTGGCAGAAGTTCGTCGGTCGGGAATATCGGCTGGAGCGCCCGCACGGGCTCGCCCGGCCGATCGTGATGGACGCTTGCGTCGATCAAGCGGACGGCTACCGCTTCGTCTATTGCCTGCCCTTCGCCGAGGACCGCCTGCTGATCGAGGACACCTACTACAGCACCGATCCGGCGCTCGACCGCGCGGAAATCGGGATGCGGATCGAGGCCTATGCGAAAGCGCAAGGCTGGCGCCTGGCCGCGCTCGAGAAGGAGGAAGCGGGTGTGCTTCCAGTGGCGATGGGCGGCGATTTCGACGCTTTCTGGCCGGAGGGCGACCGGACCGCGCGGATCGGGCTGCGCGGCGGCTTCTTCCATCCGACCACCGGCTATTCGCTTCCGGATGCGGTGCGGATCGCGCTGCTGATCGCCCGACAGCCAGATTTCTCCGCATTGCCCGCGCTGCTGCGCGCCGAGGCCAAGCGGCTGTGGAAGGCGCGCGGCTTCTACCGGCTGCTGGACAAAATGCTATTTCGCGCCGCCGCGCCGGCCGAGCGCTACCGTGTGCTCGAACATTTCTACCGGCTCGACGCGGACCTGATCGAGCGCTTTTACGCTGCCAAGTTGACGTTCCCAGACAAGATGCGAATTCTTTCGGGTAAGCCGCCCGTGCCGCTCGGACGGGCGCTGAAGGCCCTCGTCGGATGACGAAGCGGGCGGCGGTGATCGGAGCCGGTTTCGGCGGCCTCGCGCTCGCGATCCGGCTCCAGTCGGCCGGGATCGCGACAACCGTGATCGAGGCGCGCGACAAGCCGGGCGGACGCGCTTATTATTGGGAGAAGGACGGCCATGTCTTCGACGCCGGGCCGACCGTCATCACCGATCCGGATTGCCTGAAGGAGCTGTGGGCGCTGAGCGGCGCGGAGATGGCGGCGGACGTCGAGCTCGTTCCGGTCACCCCTTTCTATCGCCTCACCTGGCCCGACGGGACCGTGTTCGACTACAGCAACGACGATCCCGAGCTGGAGCGCCAGATCGCGGCGCTCAATCCGGAAGACGTCGCGGGCTACCGCAAGTTCCTCGATTATTCCGCCGGGGTCTATCGCGAGGGCTATGAGAAGCTGGGTGCAGTGCCGTTCCTCGACTTCGCCTCGATGATCAAGGCGGGGCCGAGCCTCGCCCGCTACCAGGCCTGGCGCTCGGTCTTTTCGATCGTCTCGGGCTTCGTCCGCGACCCGCGACTCAGGCAGGCGCTGTCCTTCCACACCCTGCTCGTCGGCGGCAACCCGATGGCGACGAGCTCGATCTATTCGCTGATCCACAAGCTGGAGCGCGACGGCGGCGTCTGGTTCGCGCGCGGCGGCACCAACAGGCTGGTCTCCGGGATGGTCCGCCATTTCGAGCGGCTCGGCGGCAAGCTCCGCCTAGCCGATCCGGTCGAGGCGATCGAAAGCGACGGGACGCGCGCGACGGGCGTGCGGACGAAGAGCGGGTGGCGCGAATCGTTCGAAGCGGTCGCCTCGAACGGCGACGTGGTCCATAGCTACGGCCTGATCGAAGGACACAAGCGCGGACCCGCCGCGGCGGCGAAGCTCAAGCGCAAGCGCTTCTCGCCGTCGCTGTTCGTGGTCCATTTCGGGGTGAAAGGCGCGCTGCCGGATGTGCGCCATCACACAATCCTGTTCGGCCCGCGCTATCGGGAGCTGCTCGGCGACATTTACGACCATGGCCGGCTGGCGGACGATCCTTCGCTCTATCTCCACCACCCGACCGTCACCGATCCCGGCATGGCGCCGGAGGGGCACTCGACGCTTTATGCGCTCGCCCCGGTGCCGCATCTCGGCAAGCTGCCGATCGATTGGGCCGTCGAGGGGCCGCTTTATCGCGATCGGATTCTCCAAGTGCTCGAGGAGCGGCTGATTCCCGGACTGCGCGATCGGATCACGACCCTGTTCCATTATACGCCGCAGGATTTCGCGCAGGATTTGGGCGCGCACCTCGGCTCGGCCTTCAGCCTCGAGCCGCTCCTGACGCAGAGCGCCTGGTTTCGCGTCCACAATCGCGACGACAAGATCCCGAACCTCTATTTCGTCGGCGCGGGAACGCATCCGGGCGCCGGCATTCCGGGCGTGGTCGGCAGCGCCAAGGCGACCGCGGGACTGATGATCGATGACCTCGCCCGCTGAACGCGCCTCGCTGGTCGCGGAGGCCGAGCGGATCATCCGCGAGGGCTCCAAGTCGTTCCGCTTAGCCTCCAACCTGTTCGATCAGCCGACCCGCGAGCGGGCCTGGCTGCTCTACAGCTGGTGCCGCGCCTGCGACGACCTCGCCGACGGGCAGACGCTAGGCCACGGCGCCACCGCCCCGGCCGATCCCGAGCGGCGGATCGCCTTTATCCGCGAGACGACCGACCGGGCGCTGGCCGGCGAGACGGTCGGCGTCGCGCCGTTCGACGCGCTGCGCGTGGTCGCGGCGGAATGCGGCATCCCGCGCCGCTTCATGGACGATCATCTCGCCGGCTTCGCGCTCGACGCGCAGGGCTGGCGGCCTGAGCGCGAGGACGATCTCCTCCGCTATTGCTACCATGTCGCGGGCGCGGTCGGCTGCATGATGGCGGTGATCATGGGGGTCGCGCCGGACGACGAGGACACGCTCGACCGCGCCGCCGATCTCGGCCTCGCCTTCCAGCTCGCCAATATCGCCCGCGACATCGTCGAAGACCACAATGTCGGCCGGGTCTATATTCCGAGCGACTGGGGCACCGTCGATCCGGCGGACCGCCCTGCCCTCGCCCGCATCGCCGAGCGCCTCGCCACCCTGGTCGCCGAGTACGAAGCGTCGGCGCGGGTCGGCGCCGCGCGCCTGCCCTTCCGCGCGCGCTGGGCGGTGCTGTCGGCGGCGAACATCTATGGCGGGATCGCGCGCAAGGTCGTCGGGCGCGGCCCCGCCGCCTGGGACAGCCGCACCGTGGTGCACAAGCCGGCCAAACTGGTGATGATGATTAATTCGCTGGTCGAATGCGGCGACCGCCCCGCGCCTGTCGACCGGACCGGGCTGTGGACCCGGCCTAGGGCCTGACCGGCGCCCGCACGCCGGCGCGCTCGCGGCGCTTGAGCTCAGCCTTCAGTTCCTCCGCGGGCGGGGCACAGAGGAAGCCGAAACTCACTGTCCCCTGCTTGGTCTCGACCGCATGGTGCAGGCGGTGCGCCTGGACGATCCGCTTCATATAGTTCGAGCGCGCGACATAGCGGTGGTTGAGCCTCTTGTGTACGATGACGTCGTGGAAGCCGAAATAGATCGCGCCATAAGCGGCGATGCCCGCCCCGACCCAGATCGCCCAGCCGCCCCAATCGAGATTCACGCCGCCGAAGATCAGGGTGATCGAGGGGACGGCGAAGATCACCGCGTAAAGGTCGTTCAATTCCCAATTGCCGGTGCGCGGGCGATGATGGCTTTCATGCAGAACCCAGCCGGGGCCGTGCATCACCCAGCGGTGCGCCGCATAAGCGACGCCCTCCATCGCGATCACGGTCGCGAGGAAGAGGAGAATCCCGGTCAGCCAGGCCATGCGGCAGCCTATACGCCTCCAGACCGCGTCCGTCACGCCCGCAACGCATTGGGATGGCACGCCGATTCGCCGCCCTTGACGCAGACGGGGAGCGAGATAGTTTAGGCCTTAACTATCTGGGAGGCGGGGATGCGAGTCGCGTGCCTCGGCGGTGGCCCCGCCGGGCGCTATTTCGCGATTTCCATGAAGCTGCGCGATCCCGCGCATTTCGTCGCCGTGTTCGAGCGCAACCGGCCCGACGACACGTTCGGCTGGGGCGTCGTCTTTTCCGACCAGACGGTCGGGAACCTCATGCAGAACGACGCCGTGTCGGGGGCTTTGGTCGCTAGCGAATTCGCGCATTGGGACGATATCGACGTCCACATTCACGGGCAGACGATCCGCTCCTCCGGCCATGGCTTCATCGGCATCGGCCGCAAGCGGCTGCTCAACATCCTCCAGGAGCGGGCGCGCGAACTCGGCGTCGAGCTTCATTTCGAGCATGAGGCGAGCCCCGATCTCGCCGACTGGCGGGACTACGACCTCGTTATCGCCGCCGACGGTGCCAACAGTCGCATCCGCGACCGCTACGAGGAACATTTCGGCGTCGACATCCAGGTTCGCAGGAACAAGTTCTTCTGGTTCGGCACCTCCAAGGTGTTCGAGGCCTTCACCTTCGCCTTCGAGAAGACCGAGGCCGGCTGGATCTGGGCCCACGCCTATCGCTTCGACGACGATCTCTCGACCTTTATCGTCGAGATGGACCCCGAAACCTGGGCCGGGCTCGGGCTCGACAGCATGGACCAGCCGGAGGCGATCGCGCTCTGTGAGCGCATTTTCGCGAAGTATCTGGACGGGCACGCGCTTATCTCGAACGCGACCCATTTGCGGGGGCCGCAAGCCTGGCTCAATTTCCGGCGAATCGTCTGCGACCGCTGGGACTATGAGAATCTGATCCTCTTGGGCGACGCCGCTCACACCGCGCATTTCTCGATCGGGTCGGGCACCAAGCTCGCGCTGGAGGACGCGATCAAGCTCGCCGAGGTGCTCAACCGGCCCGGCCTCACCCGCGAGATGGCGCTCGCCGAATATCAGGCCGAACGCAATCTCGAGGTGCTCAAGCTCCAGAACAGCGCGCGCAACTCGACCGAATGGTTCGAGACGCTCGACCGCTACCTCCATTTCGAGCCGATCCAGTTCGCTTATTCGCTGCTCACCCGCTCGCAGCGCGTCTCCCACGAGAATCTGCGGCTGCGCGACAGGGCTTGGCTGGAGAGCGTCGAGCGCTGGTTCCAGAGCCAGGCGCAGGGGCGGCCGGTGAACGAACCCGCGCCGCCGATGTTCGCGCCGTTCCGGCTGCGCAACATGGAGGTGGCGAACCGCGTCGTCGTCTCACCGATGGCGATGTATTCCGCCGAGGATGGCTGCCCGAACGATTTCCACCTCGTCCACTATGGCGAGCGGGCGAAAGGCGGCGCGGGTTTGGTCTATACCGAGATGACCTGCGTCTCGCCCGAGGGGCGGATCACGCCGGGCTGCGCCGGCATCTATGCGTCCGAACATGTCGCGGCGTGGAAGCGGATCGTCGATTTCGTCCACGCGCACTCGAAGGCGAAATTCTGCCTCCAGCTCGGCCATTCCGGGCCAAAGGGCTCAACCAAAGTCGGCTGGGAGGGCTATGACGTGCCGCTGGAGAGCGGCAACTGGCCGGTCATGGCCGCCTCAGACGTGCCGTGGAGCCCCGACAACCAGGTGCCGCGGCCGATGACCCGCGCCGACATGGACGAAGTGGTCGCCCAGTTCGTCTTAGCGACGGAGCTGGGGCTCGAGGCCGGCTTCGACATGGTCGAGCTTCACGCCGCGCACGGCTATCTCCTCTCCTCCTTCATCACCCCGCTGACCAACAAGCGCAGCGACGAATATGGCGGCGGTCTGGAGAACCGGCTGCGCTTCCCGCTCGAAGTGTTCCGGGCGATGCGCGATGCCTGGCCGGCGGAGCGGCCCATGTCGGTGCGCATTTCCGCCAACGACTGGATGGGCGATCTCGGCGTGACGCCGGACGAGGCGGTGGAGATCGGCCGCGCCTTCGTCGAGGCGGGCGCCGACCTGATCGACGTCTCCGCCGGCCAGACCTGGGCCGATTGCCAGCCGATCTACGGGCGGATGTTCCAGACCCCCTTCGCCGACCAGATCCGCAACGAGGGACGGCTGACGACGATGGCGGTGGGCAACATCTACGAGCCCGACCATGCCAATTCGATCCTCGCCGCCGGCCGCGCCGATCTGGTCGCGCTGGCGCGGCCGCACCTGATCGACCCGATGTGGACGCTCCGCGCGGCGGCGGCGCAGGATTATCGCCGCGTCCACGTCCCGCCCCCCTATCTCGGAGGGATGGATCAGCTCGCGCGCAACCTCGCGCGCGAGGCGGAGTTGAAGGCATGAGGCTCGCCGGACAGCACGCGTTGATTACCGGCGGAGGTACCGGGATCGGCGCCGCCATCGCCCGCGCCCTCGGCGCGGAGGGCGCGAAGCTGACCCTGGTCGGGCGCCGCCGAGACAAATTGGAGGAGGTCGCCTCCGGCCCCTATGATGCGCTCGTCGCGCCCTGCGACGTCACCAACCGGGAGGCGATCGAAGACTGTTTCGCGCTCGCCCGCGAGGCGCAGGGATCGATCACGATCCTCGTCAACAATGCGGGCGCGGCCGAGAGCGCCCAATTCGCCAAAACAAGCGACGAGGCTTGGCGGGCCGCGCTGGCGGTCAATCTCGACGCGGTCTTCCATTGCTGCCAGGCGGCGCTACCGGACCTGCTCGCAGCCGAGAATGGGCGGATCGTCACCGTGGCCTCGACCGCGGGCCTCAAGGGCTATGCCTATACCGCCGCTTATGCCGCCGCGAAGCACGGCGCCGTCGGCCTGACCCGTGTACTGGCCGCGGAATTCGCTCGGACCAATCTCACCGTTAACGCCGTCTGTCCTGGCTTCACCGACACCGATCTGGTTCAGGATGCGATCGCCCGCATCCGCGACAAGACTGGGCGAAGCGAAGCGGAGGCGCGCGCCGAGCTGGCGCGCTTCAACCCGCAGGGACGGCTGGTGACTCCGCAAGAAGTGGCGAATGCGGTGCTGTGGCTCTGCCTGCCGGACAGCCGATCGGTGACCGGGCAGGCGCTCGTGGTGGCGGGAGGGGAAGTGACATGAAGCATACGGTGCCGATCCGCGAAAAGCATGACGGAGCGCTGGGCGACCGCTCGAGCGTCCGCGTCTGGCTGCGACTGCTGAGCTGCTCGATGGCGATCGAAAAGGAGCTGCAGCGCCGCTTCGTCGACCGCAACATGACGCTGCCGCGCTTCGACGTGCTCGCCGCGCTCGACCGCAACCCCGACGGCATGAATATGGGCGAGCTCTCCCAGGCCTTGCTCGTCTCCAACGGCAACGTCACGATGCTCGCCCGCAACCTGGTGCGCGACGGACTGATCGAGATGAAGCCCCTCCCCACCGACCGCCGAACCCAGATCGTCAAGCTCACCCCCGAGGGCAAGCAGGTCTTCAACAAGCTCGCCCGCGCGCACAACGACTGGATCGACCAGATGCTGTCGGCGCTCGATTACACCCAGCGCGAGCGGCTCTACGTGGCGTTGGGTACGATGAAGATGTCGATCGCCCGCGCCTCGGCCAACCGGCGGCCGCCGCGATGAACCCGGCAAGGTTCAATCCCGCCCACTTCCTGTGGTCGTTCGAGGCCGGCGTCGCGACGGTGACGCTCAATCGGCCCGAGCGGAAGAACCCGCTGACCTTCGAATCCTATGCCGAACTTCGCGACATGTTTCGGGCGCTCGTCTACGCGCGCGAGGTCAAGGCGGTGGTCGTGACCGGGGCCGGCGGCAATTTCAGCTCGGGCGGCGACGTCCATGAGATCATCGGGCCGCTGACCGGGATGGCGATGCCCGAGCTGCTCGATTTCACCCGGATGACCGGCGACCTGGTCAAGGCAATGCGCGGCTGCCCGCAGCCGATCGTCGCCGCGCTCGACGGGATTTGCGCCGGCGCCGGCGCGATCGTCGCGATGGCCTCGGTCATAAGGATCGCGACGCCCGAGACGAAGGTGGGGTTCCTCTTCACCCGGGTCGGTCTCGCCGGCTGTGACATGGGGGCCTGCGCGATTCTGCCGCGGATCATCGGCCAGGGCCGCGCCTCCGAACTGCTTTTCACCGGGCGGATGATGAGCGCCGAGGAGGGGGAACGCTGGGGCTTTCACAACCGGCTAGTGCCAGCCGGGCGATTGCTCGACGAGGCGCAGGCGCTGGCGCGCGGCCTCGCCGAGGGACCCACCTTCGCCCATGGCATGACCAAGACCCAGCTCAACGCCGAATGGGCGGTGAGCCTGGAGACCGCGATCGAGATGGAGGCGCAGGCCCAGGCGATCTGCATGGCGACCAACGACTTCAAGCGCGCCTTCGAGGCCTTCGCCGCGAAGCGGACGCCGGAGTTCAAGGGCGACTGATGGCGGATCGCACCTTCCTCGATTGGCCCTTCTTCGACGAGTCGCACCGGCGGCTGGCGGGTGAGCTGGAGAAATGGTGCCGTTCCGAGTTGGCGGAGGGGCATGGCACGGATGTCGACGCCGCGTGCCGCACGCTGGTGCGCAAGCTCGGCGACGGCGGCTGGCTGCGTTATTGCGTGCCGGCCGCTTGGGGCGGCTTCCACGAGGCGCTCGACGTCCGCTCGCTGGCGCTGATCCGCGAGACGCTGGCGCGGCACGACGGGCTCGCCGACTTCGCCTTCGCGATGCAGGGGCTGGGATCGGGGACGATCAGCCTGTTCGGCTCCGAGGCGCAGCGCCGGGACTATCTGCCGGCGGTGGCGGTTGGGAAGAAGATCGCCGCCTTTGCGCTCACCGAGCCGATCTCGGGCTCTGACGTGGCGCAGATGGAGACCGAGGCCGCGGCGGACCGAGACGGCTTCGTCGTCCAAGGCGCGAAAACCTACATCTCCAACGGCGGCATCGCCGATTTCTATGTTCTGTTCGCCCGCACCGGCGAGGTGCCGGGGACGAGGGGAATTTCGGCCTTCGTCGTCGAGGCGGGAACGGACGGGCTCGACGACGGCGAGCGGATCGAGGTGATCGCCCCGCACCCACTCGCGACGCTCAGGTTCAACGACATGCGCCTCCCCCACTCTGCGCTGCTCGGCGAGCGCGGCAAGGGCTTCGCCCAGGCGATGGCGACTTTGGACGTGTTCCGCACGACCGTCGGCGCGGCGGCGCTCGGTTTCGCGCGGCGGGCGCTGGACGAGGCCACCGGGCGTGCGGCGACGCGCAGGTCCGGTGGCGGCATGTTGGCCGACAACGCCATCGTCCAGTCGATGCTCGCCGAGATGGTGCTCGACGTCGATGCCTCGGCGCTGCTGGTCTACCGCGCCGCCTGGGTTCGCGACGTTCAAGGGCGCCGCAACAGCCGCGAGGCGGCGCTCGCCAAGCTCCACGCCACCGATTCGGCCCAGAACGTGATCGACAAGGCGGTGCAGATTTTCGGCGGCCTCGGCGTCACCGTCGGCGTGCCCGTCGAGCGGCTGTACCGGGAAATTCGCGCGCTCCGCATTTATGAAGGCGCCTCGGAGGTTCAGAAGGTGGTGATCGCCCGCAACCATCTCGCGGAGTTCGGGAAATGAAAGCGCTGCTCCCACCCGGCTGGCCGCGGCCGAAGGGCTATGCGAACGGGATTTCAGCGAGCGGGCGCATGATCGTCACCGCGGGCGTGATCGGCTGGGACGCCGACGAGAAGCTCGTCTCGCCCGACCTCGCCGGCCAGTTCCGGCAGGTGCTCGCCAATACGCTCGCCATCCTCGCCGAGGACGGAGCCGGTCCCGAGCATATCGTGCGAATGACCTGCTACGTCACCGACATTCAAGCCTATCGCGCCAGCCTGGCCGAGATCGGCGCGGCCTGGCGCGAGACGATCGGGCGTAACTTTCCGGCGATGGCCGTGGTCGCCGTGAGCGCGCTGGTCGAGCCGAAGGCGAAAATCGAGATCGAAACGACTGCCGTGGTGTCCGAATGATCGACAGCTTCATCGAAGACGGTCTGCCGCCGCCAGAGAAGCAGCCGGACTTCCTCTTCACCTTGCCGGAACTTCAATATCCTGAGCGGCTGAATGCAGCGGTCGAGCTGATCGATCGACAGGACCGGGACGCGCTCGCGGTGGTCAACGATGCCGGATGCTGGACTTATGGCGAGATGGCGGACCTCTCCGACCGGATCGCGCGGCGATTGGTCGAGCGGGAGGGGCTGGTCCCCGGCAATCGCGTCTTCCTGCGCGGGCCGAACAACGCGATGCTGTTCGCGTCATGGCTCGGCGTGCTGAAAGCGGGCGGCGTGGTCGTGGCGACCATGCCGATGCTGCGCCCGGGCGAGGTGGCGACGATCCTCGAGCGGGCCAAGGTCGGCCACGCGATCGTCGATGCCCGCACCCGCGCGGATTTCGACGCGGCGGGCGGGGTCGGCTCGGTGCTGGAATATGACGGCGACAAGGGCTTCGCCTGGATCGACGATGTCGCGCCCGGCTTCTCGCCCGCCGACAGCGGTCGGGACGACGTCGCGCTCGTCGCCTTCACCTCGGGCACGACCGGCCAGCCCAAGGGCTGCGTCCACTATCACCGCGACATTCTCGCCAGTGCGGACAGCTTCGCGCGCTATGTGCTGAAGCCCAAGGCCGGAGACCGCTGGGCCTGCTCGGCGCCGATTGCCTTCACCTTCGGCCTCGGCCAACTCCTGATCTTTCCCTGGCGGTTCGGCGGTACCGCGGTGACGATCGAGACGCCGGGGCCGAAGCCTTTGCTCGATGCGATCGCACGTCACAAGGTGACGACGCTCGCCACCGCGCCGACCGCCTACAAGGCGATGATCCCGCTGCTGGTCGAGTACGACATCTCCAGCTTGCACACCTGTGTCTCTGCCGGCGAGCATCTGCCGGCGGCGACCTGGCATGCTTGGCGCGAGGCCATGGACCTGCGCATCGTCGACGGCATCGGCGCGACCGAGATGATGCACATCTTCATCTCCGCGAGCGGCGACGACATCCGCCCCGGCGCGACCGGCAGGGCCGTGCCGGGCTATGTCGCGACCGTGCTCGACGAAGAGAACCGGCCGATGGAGAGCGGCACCGGCCGGCTCGCCGTGAAAGGCCCGACAGGCTGCCGCTATTTCGACGATCCGCGCCAGGCCAATTACGTGATCGACGGCTGGAACGTCACCGGCGACACCTACCGCAAGGACGAGGAGGGCTATTTCTGGTACCTCGCCCGCTCCGACGACATGATCATCTCCTCGGGCTACAATATCGCCGCGCCCGAGGTGGAGAACGCGCTGCTCGGCCATGCGGCCGTGCAGGAATGCGCGGTGATCGGGGCGCCCTGCGAAAAGCGCGGGCAGAAGGTGAAGGCTTTCGTCGTGCTCGCCCCGGGCTACGCCCCGGATGCCGGCGTGGTTGAGATCCTCCAGGATCATGTGAAGGCGGCGATCGCCCCCTACAAATATCCCCGCGAGATCAAGTTCGTCGACGCGCTGCCCAAGACCGCGACCGGCAAGCTCCAGCGCTATGCGCTGCGGGAGGCCGCTTCCTCGTAGAAGCGTTCCTCGGCGCGCCACAGCTCGCGGCGCCGAAGCCCGGTCCAGAGCAGGATGCCGAGCGGGAGCAGGAATCCCCAGACGTATTGAAACCAGGGAAAGTCGCGCCGCGCGTAATCGCGGCCAGTGATTCGGTCGAGCAGCACCGCCTGCTCGGGACCGAGCAGCGCCACCTGGATGCCGTCCGGCCGCTCGAAATAAGTGACGAGACCACCCTCGGGATAGGCCCAAAGCGGCATGCCGACGAGGCTGACCTCCCGATATGCCCAGCCGACCTTGAGCGGCGGGGGCCCAAACCCCGGCGCGAACGGCGTGCGTCGCGCGGGATATGGAAGGGTGCCCGAACCGATTTCCGTATAGCGGCGCACCGAAGCGAGCGCGGGACTGTCCGGCAGCGTATCGATCTCGGCGACGCGCGGCGCGCTCGTCAACGACCAAGGGCGGTCGCCGAAGATCAGGCTGGCCGCGACGAAAAGGACGAGCACGATCAGGACCAGACGCGAGGTAGTCATCGATTCCCCCGAATAACCGGCTCAGGCTTATCGGGTGCGACAAATGCGTGCAATATCGTGACTTAGGCGTCGATGCCGACGTAGCCGGGCGTTGCCTCCACGCGCTTCAGCCAGGCCTGCACCGCCGGATAGTCGCCGAGGCGGTAGCCGCCGTCCTCGGCGACATGGGTGTAGGCGTAGAGGGCGATGTCGGCGAGGGTGAGGCCGGCTCCGACGAGCCATGCCCGCTCGGCGAGATCCTCGTCCATCAGCTTCAATGCCGCCTCGCCCGCCGCGCGCTTGCCGGGCAGGTTGACGCGCTGGACCTCGCTGAAATTCTCCTCGCCGATCCAGCCGTACCAAAAGCGCAGGGTCGCCACGTTCGGCTCGTGAGTATACTGCTCCCAGAACATCCAGCGCAGCATGTCCGCACGGTCGAAGCGGTCGGCCGGGACGAGCGACGAGCCCTCGGCGAGATAGAAGCAGGCGGCGTTGCTCTCCGGAATGAAGCGCTCGCCCACCTGGAGCACGGGGATGCGGCCGTTGGCGTTGACGTTGGCGAGGAACTCGGGCGTCCGCGTCTCGCCCTTCATGATGTCATATTCGCGCCGCTCGAGAGATAGGCCGAGCAGGGCCGCGGTCAGCCGGATCTTGTAGCAATTTCCCGACGCGGCATATTCGTGAAGGATCATCCGTTCGCTCATCTCACCTCCAGCACGATCTTGCCGACATGCTCGCCGGCTTCCATTCGCCGGTGCGCCTCGGCGGCCTCCGCAAGCGGGAAGGTCGAATCGATCACCGGCCTCAGTCTCCCGTCGGCGACGAAGGGCCAGACCATGTTGGCGAGCTCGTCGGCGACCATCGCTTTGAACGCGGCCGAACGCGGCCGGAGGAAGGAGCCGGTCAGGGTCAGGCGCTTGCCCATCACCTTGACGAGGTTGATTTCGACGTTCGGACCGCGCTGGGCGGCGATCGAGACATGTCGTCCCTCTTCGGCGAGGCAATCGAGATTGCGCGGCAAATAGTCGCCCCCGACCATGTCGAGGACGATGTCGACGCCGCGGCCGTCGGTCAGCTTCCGCACCTCGTCGACGAAATCCTGGCTCCGGTAGTTGATCGCATGCGCCGCGCCGAGCGCCTCGGCACGGCGGCATTTCTCGTCGCTGCCGCAGGTGACGATGACATTGAGCCCGAACAATTGCCCCAGCGAAATCGCCATCGTGCCGATCCCGCTGGTGCCGCCATGGACGAGCACGCTTTCACCCTCGCGGCCGAAGGCCCGCTCGAAGAGGTTGGTCCACACCGTGAAGAGCGTTTCCGGCAACGCCGCGGCCTCAACCCTAGTCAGTCCGCGGGGCACGGGCAGCAACGTCTCCGCCGAGGCCACCACATATTCGGCGTAGCCGCCCCCCGGCACCAGGGTGCAGACCGCCTGGCCTATCATCTCGTAGGCGGCGCCGTTGCCGAGATCGACGATGCCTCCCGCCACTTCGAGACCGGGAATTGTGGACGCCCCGGGCGGCGGCGGATAGAGGCCGCGCCGTTGCAGCACGTCCGGCCGGTTCACCCCCGCCGCGGCGACTTTGATCAGGACCTGGTCATTGCCCGGTTCGGGCACCGGCCGCCGGACCAGCTCGAGCACCTCGGGCCCTCCCGGCCCGGCGGGATCGATCGCATCCATCGTCTCGGGCAGCTCCGGCACCGAAATCCCCCATTGAAAGCCATGGCTTATCGGGCCGGCGCGGCGCCGGTCAACGCCCTATCAGGGTCTCCAGCCGTACATAGCCGGCCTCCATGCCGGTCTCCATGCCGGTGGACAGCATCATCGTGCGGGTCGCCTCGTCGGGAAGCGTCATGCGCATGGTCATCAGCGTGCCCTCTCCATCGGCCTCGAAGATCGTTTCTACATGATTGTCGGGCGTCGGATCCGGCAAGTGCATGCGCTCGACGTGAACGATGCGCCTATAGGGCTCCAGCGAGACGAATTCGCCGGTCAGATGGAAACCGCCGCCCTGGCCATTGGACCATTCGTAGCGAATCTGGCCACCCGGTCTCGCCTCGCTGATGCAGACCGGCATCGTCCAACCGTCCGGGCCGAGCATCCATTGCTGGATGATGTCGGGCTCGACATGGGCGCGATACACCTTTTCCGGCGAGGCAGCGAAGCGGCGGGTGACGACGACGTGGCGGTCGCCTTCTGTCTCGAGTTTCAGCGCGGTCATCGATCGTCCTTTCAATGTTTCGAGGGCATCGCATCGAGCACAGCGTCCAGCCGGCTGTAATTTTTCTCGAGCGCCTGGCGGAGCATGGCGAGCCAGCGGTCGATCTCGTCGAGCGCATGCGGGGCGAGCCGGCAGGGGCGCCGGCTTCCCTCGATTCGCCGCTCGATCAGTCCGGCGCGTTCCAGCACCTTGAGATGGCGCGAGACTGCGGGCTGCGACATGGCGAAGGGACGGGCGAGGTCCATCACGCTCGCCTCCCCGCCGCTCAGCCGCGTCAAGATCGCCCGGCGGGTGGGATCGGAAAGGGCCGAAAATGTACTGTCCAGATTCATCATAGCATCTTTGTTATATAACTAGTATGTTATTCAGATCAGCAAGCCGCGTCAAGCGCACCTTCCCCCAAGATTGACAGCGCTCGCGAAGCGCGCGAGTCTCGGGCCATGGATCTCGACGAGCTTTTCCCCGACAAGCCCGACGACCCGCTGAAGCAGCTCGCGAAGCAGGATCTCGACCCGCTCTCGGTCGACGAGCTGGAGGCGCGGATCGCCCTGCTGGAGGCGGAAATCGCGCGGGTGAAGGCCAAGCGCGACCAATCGGTTAACTTCCGGGCAAGCGCCGACGACTTATTCAAGAAGTGATCGGGGAGGCCCTCGCTTCCGGGTTTTCCCCAGCTGTTTCGGGCGGGCGCTTGATGATCGGCGCCTAAAGCCCGACATTATGGCCATGGCCCCGGAATCGGTGTTCGGGCCGACAGGAGTATCGAATGCCTTCTTTCGCCCGTGAGCTCGAGCAGACGCTGCACAACGCGCTTGGCGAGGCCAGCGGCCGCCGCCACGAATATGCGACGCTCGAACATCTGCTGCTCGCTTTGATCGAGGACGTCCATGCCGGGCGGGTGATGGAGGCGTGCGGCGCCAATCTCGGCGAACTGAAGGACCAGGTCCGCCACTATCTCGACAACGAGCTCGAGGCGCTCAAGGTCGAGGCGGACACGGACCCCTCGCCGACCAGCGGCTTCCAGCGCGTCGTCCAGCGCGCCATCCTCCACGTCCAGTCCTCGGGCCGCGACGAGGTGACCGGCGCCAACGTGCTGGTCGCGCTCTTCTCAGAGCGCGAGAGCTATGCCGTCTATTTTCTGCAGCAGCAGGACATGAGCCGCCTCGACGCGGTCACCTACATCTCCCACGGCGTCGGCAAGGGCGAGCCTGCCGCGCAGCCCACCGAGGTCAAGGGCGCCGACGAATCGAAGCAGGAAGAAGGCAAGAAGAAGCCCGAATCCGCGCTGAAGCAGTTCACCGTGAATCTGAACGAGAAGGCCGAGGAAGGCCGCGTCGACCCGCTGATCGGACGTGGGCCGGAGGTCGACCGGACGGTCCAAATCCTCTGCCGCCGCTCGAAGAACAACCCGCTCTACGTCGGCGATCCCGGCGTCGGCAAGACCGCGATCGCCGAGGGGCTAGCGCGCAAGATCGTCGAGGGTGACGTGCCCGACGTGCTCAAGCCCGCGGTCATTTATTCGCTCGACATGGGCGCCTTGCTCGCCGGCACCCGCTATCGCGGCGATTTCGAAGAGCGGCTGAAAGCAGTGGTGAACGAGCTGGAAAAGCTCCCGGACGCCATTCTGTTCATCGATGAGATCCACACCGTGATCGGCGCCGGCGCCACCTCGGGCGGCGCGATGGACGCGTCGAACCTGCTGAAGCCGGCGCTCTCCAACGGCGCGATCCGCTGCATTGGATCGACCACCTACAAGGAGTTTCGCAACCATTTCGAGAAGGACCGGGCGCTGCTCCGGCGCTTCCAGAAGATCGACGTCAACGAGCCGACCGTCGAGGACACGGTCAAGATCCTCGCCGGCCTGCGCTCGGCGTTCGAGGAGCATCACAAGGTCAAATACACGCCCGACGCGATCAAGATCATGACCGGCCTGAAGCCGGTCTACGAGCAGCACCACAACGTCACCTACACCGACGACGCGGTGAAGGCGGCCGTCGACCTGTCGGCCAAGTACATCAACGACCGCAAGCTGCCCGACAAGGCGATCGACGTGATCGACGAGGTCGGCGCGATGCAAATGCTCGTCGTCCCTTCGAAGCGCAAGAAGACGATCACCGTGAAGGAGATCGAGACGGTCATCTCCACCATGGCGCGGATCC
>NZ_JBQTJC010000154.1:0-7432 GCF_052387495.1 Sphingosinicella sp.
CGACATTGCGGCCGTTGCTGCGGAACTGGCGCTGCGGCTGACGGGCGCGGGCGTTTAGCATGGCTGATAAAGCCCCGCCGCCCCCCGAATGGCAGGTCCGCGACAATGCGGCGCGGCATCGCTTCGAGATCGCACTCGGCGATGCGACCGCCTTTGCCGAATACAACCTGCTCAGCCGGCAGATCATGTTCACCCATACCGAGGTGCCGCCGGAGCATGAGGGCAAGGGGATCGGCGGCGCGCTGATCCGCGCGGCGCTCGCCTCGGCGCGGGAGCGCGGGCTGAAGGGGATCCCGATCTGCCCCTTCTTCGCCGCCTATATGCAAAAGCATGCGGAGGTGCAGGACCTGCTCGACGCCGCCTGGCGGAAGCGGTTCGGGCTGGATTGAGGCGCTCAGACCGCCGCGAAATCGAGGCCGATGTCGGCGGCGGGGGCGGACTGGGTGAGGCGGCCGACGGAGAGGTAGGTGACGCCGGTCTCGGCCTTGGCGCGGATCGTCTCGAGGGTGATGCCGCCGCTCGCCTCGGTGGGGACTCGGCCGGCGATCAGGGCGACCGCCTCGCGCAGGGTGGGCACGTCCATATTGTCGAGGAGGAGGTGGGTGGCGCCGGCCTGGAGGGCGGGCTCGATCTGGTCGAGCCCGTCGACCTCGACGATGATCCGGTCGAGACCCGCCGCGGCGGCGCGGCGGACGGCCTCGGCGACCGAGCCGGCGACGGCGACGTGATTGTCCTTGATCATCGCCGCGTCCCACAGGCCCATGCGGTGATTTTGCGCGCCGCCCATCCGCGACGCGTATTTTTCGAGGACGCGCAGGCCCGGCAGGGTCTTGCGGGTGTCGAGCAGGATCGCGCCGGTGCCGGCGATCGCCTCGACATAGCGGCGGGTGAGCGTGGCGATGCCGGAGAGGTGCTGGACGAGGTTGAGGGCGGAGCGCTCGGCGGTGAGCAGGGCGCGGGCCTTGCCGGTGACACGCATCAGATCGGCGCCGGCGGGCACCACCGCCCCCTCCCCGCTCAGAATTTCGATCGCCGCCTCCGGATCGAGTGCCCGAAAGAAGGCGGCGGCGATCGGCAGGCCCGCCACTACGATCGCGTCGCGGCTGTCCATCACACCCGTGAAGTGCGCGTCCGCCGGGATCACCGCTTCCGACGTGACGTCGCCGCCCTCGCCCAGATCCTCGGCGAGCGTCTCGCGCACGAAACGGTCCAGATCGAAGCGGTCGAGCGCGAAGGTCACGCGCGTCCTAGTCGCCCGAAATCTGCGGCTTGCCGACGTCGCCCTTGCCGACCGTGTGCGCGGCCATTTCGAGCATGCGGTCGAGCGACTTCTTCGCGGCGAGGCGCAGGCCCTCCTCGATCTCGATGCGCGGCTGCAGGTCGCGCAGCGCGACGTAGAGCTTCTCCAGCGTGTTCAGCGCCATGTAGGGGCACATATTGCAGTTGCAGTTGCCGTCCGCGCCGGGCGCGCCGATGAAGGTCTTGTGCGGCGCCGCTTTCTCCATCTGGTGGATGATGTGCGGCTCGGTGGCGACGATCAGCAGCTCCGATTCGCTTTCCAGCGCATATTTGAGGATGCCCGAGGTCGCGCCGACATAATCGGCATGGTCGATGATGTGCGGCGGGCATTCGGGATGGGCCAGGACCGGCGCGCCGGGATGCTTCGCCTTGAGCTTCAGGAGCTCGGTCTCCGAGAACGCCTCGTGGACGATGCACACGCCCGGCCAGAGCAGCATGTCGCGGCCGAACCTGCGGTTGAGCCAGCCGCCGAGATGCTTGTCCGGGCCGAAGATGATCTTCTGCTCGGGCGGAAGCTGGTTGAGGATGGTCTCCGCCGACGAGCTGGTGACGATGATGTCGGAGAGCGCCTTCACCTCGGCGGAGCTGTTGATGTAGGTGAGCGCGATATGGTCCGGATGCTGCGCCCGGAAGGCCGCGAACTGTTCGGGCGGGCAGCTGTCCTCGAGGCTGCAGCCGGCATTCATGTCGGGCAGGATCACGATCTTGTCGGGCGAGAGGATCTTGGCGGTCTCGGCCATGAAGCGGACGCCGCAAAAGGCGATCACCTCGGCATCGGTCGCCGCCGCCTTGCGCGAGAGATCGAGGCTGTCGCCGACGAAATCGGCGAGGTCCTGGATTTCCGGCGCCTGATAATAATGGGCGAGGACGATGGCGTTGCGCTCGAGGCGGAGGCGGTCGATCTCGGCGCGGAGGTCGAGGCCCTTGAGGCTGACATTGGGTGCGTTCATCTCGTTTCCCCGTGGGCGGCGGCCGGTCAGCGATCGGCGCTGCGATTGGCGGCGGCTTCGTCGATCCGGCGCGGACGATCGAGCAAGGCAGCCTCCTCGCCTCCCGCCGGATTGGTGAACCTTACCGCCACGCTGGCGTCAATCCCCGCGGCTCTCAGCGGCATGGCGAAGCTTCTCGCCACGGTCCGCATCGCCGCCTGTCGCGCCAGGTGCATCGGGGTCCGTGCACGCGCCTGGCGCATGAGTTCATCCTGAGCGCTCCGGCGATTGGCCTGATCGAGCTCCCGTTCGGAATTGGTGAGCGCCATGACGATGCCGCCCTCCGAATATTCCTGAACCTCATTCAAATCGATGTCCGGCGCCGACATTTCAAGGGGCGGCAGCGTCACCGTGAGGGTTTGTGTCGCCGCCTCCCAGGCGAGGCTCTCGCGGCGCAGGCGCGACAGATCGACGCCGTAGCGCACCGTGCCGGGCATGATCAGGGTCTTGCGCGCGGTCAGGCCGAGCCGGCTCTCGCTCGCCGTGACCACCGCGACGAAGCGCGCGGTGAACATGGTGAGGCGGCCCTGCTCGCGGATCGAGAGCAAGGTGGCGTCGGCGACTGCCTGCGGATCGGGCGCACGTGGCGCCGCGGCGGGGCGGAGCAAGCTGCCGAGCAGAAGGCCGATGAGCAGGGTCACGGCGACGGCGCCCGCCAAGAGCAGCCTCAAGTGGCGTCCATCCATCACTTGCGTTCGCTAAGCTTCGACAGACTTGCGCCAAGTCCACCCGTTACCGGACAAAGATGATCGCCATGCAGGCGCCATGATCTATTGTCAGGTCCACCACACAAGCGCATGAGGTCGATCGCCGGGATCATCGTCTTTGCTTCGTCCGCAAGCTCGGCGCGATCAAGGGGGGAAGAGCCATGTCGAACACCTATACCGTCAAATCGGGAGACACGCTCGGAAAGATCGCCGCCAAGCTCGGCACAACGGTCGCAGCGCTCGCCCAAGCCAACGCCATCCAGGATGTCAACCGCATCCGGCCCGGACAGGTGCTGAAGATTCCCGGCGCCCCCGCGGCCGCCCCGCCGCCGCCGACCCCGTCGCCACCGCCTCCTCGGCCAGCACCCGCCCCGGCGCCAGCGCCGCGCAATCCTTACGCCCCGGAAAACCTCGCGCTCGGTGTCAACGCGATTTTCCAGACCGCGATCCTGGAGGCCGCCCAGCGCACGGGCATGCCGCCGCAGACCGTGGCCGCGATCATCAACGCCGAAGCCGCCAAGAAACGCAACGGCGAGTGGAATCCCGACAGCAAGGCAGGCACCTCGTCGGCGTCCGGGCTGACCCAGTTCTTGGACGCGACCTGGCTCGGCGAGGCGAAGCGGGGCGGCGGGCTCCTCAACGCCGAGGCGAAGGCGTTGGGGCTCGTCTCCGCTGCGAACGCCGTCGTGAGAAGCGCCGAACTGCTCGGGAAGCGCTTCGATCCTCGGCTGTCCATCCTCGCCGGCGCCGACTTCGCGCGGAACAATCTCGCGGCGATGCGGGCCGTCGGGCTGATCGGCGGCACGGTCGACCCGGCGGGCCTGGCCAAGCTCGCTTATGTCGCCCATCACGAGGGGCCGTCCCGCGCGATCCGCGTCCTCAAAGGGGATATGGGCTACGTCACCGACGCGCTGTTTCGGGCCAATGTGGTCGATGCCGCCCGGCGCCAAACCTTCATCAACCGGGCGGGCGGCAACAAGGGCTTGGGCTACCGCATCTGGCTGACCGAATATACCGACACAAATATCGACGTCTGCAAATTCATGGCGGACAAGACAGGCGTGAACGTCCCCAGCGTTGCGACCTTCTACCGCTAAGGTCCGAGGTCAAGCGGCGCGGGTCCATTCTTCCCCCTCCCCGCGCACCAGCCCGCGCTGTTCGAGTTCGACGAGATGGGCGAGCACCGAGCGGCCGGCGGCGGCGTGCAGGCGCGGGTCGATGTCCCGGTACATCGCCGCGACCATCGCCGGGATGCGCCCCTCCCCCGCTTCGAGCTGCGCCAGGATCTGCTTTTCACGCATGCGGCGGTGGACGATGAGCGCGCGGACGTGGGCGTGAGGCTTTTCGACCGGTGGGCCGTGGGCCGGGAAATAGACCGAATCGCCGCGGGCGAGGAGCAGGTCGAGGCTCGCCATATAAGCGGCCATGTCGCCGTCGGGCGGGGCGATCACCGTCGTCGACCAGCCCATGACATGATCGCCGGTGAAAAGCGCGCCTTCGCTATCGAGCGCGAAGCAGAGATGGTTGGACGTGTGGCCAGGCGTCGCGACCGCCGTCAGCGACCAGCCGTCGCCGGTCACCTGCTCGCCGTCGGCGAGGATCCGGTTCGGCGCATAATCGAAATCGAAGGCGGCGTCGGCGCGCGGGCCGTCATCGGCGATGGCCAGCGCCGCGCAACCAACGATCGGCGCGCCAGTCGTCGCGGCAAGGACGCGACTCGCCGGGCTGTGATCGCGGTGGGTGTGGGTGCACATGATCGCCACGATCCGCTCGCCCGCCGTCGCGGCGAGGATCGCCTCGACATGCTCGGCGAGATCGGGCCCGGGATCGATCACCGCCACCTCATTTCTGCCGACGAGATAAGTCTGCGTGCCCTGATAAGTGAAGGGCGAGGGATTGCCCGCGAGCAGGCGCCGCACCTTCGGGTGCGCCTGCTCGATCCGGCCGGTGGGGGCGTCCGCCATGACCGGCATGTGGCACCGCGCGGACTTAAAATGAAGGGAGCGGCTGCCGGAGCGCGAAAAGTGTCGACGCGGCTTACACTCGGCGAGAAGGTTAATTTCGCTTCACCATGAAAAGGTCCGGAAATCCGCGCCCGTTAGAAACTGGCACGGGCCATGTATCTATTTCGGCGTCCACATCCACTCATGGGCGGGCCAGCGCACTTTTCCGGTCGCGCGGCCCGCCCAATCTTTTTCTAGCCCAGATTCCTGAGCGCCTCGGCGGTCTCCGGATCGGCGGGGAAGAAGGATTCGATCGCGATTTCCGACAAGGTGACCTCGACCGGGGTGCCGAACACGGTGGTGGTCGAGAAGAAGGACAGCCGGCCGGCGGGCGATTCGAGCTGGAGCGGCACCAGGATCGCCGAAGCTTCGATTGGCGGCGCCTTGCTCGCCGGGGCGGGATAGGCGGCGAGCTCCTCCCGCAGCGCCTCCAGCACCGGATCGGCGCTCGCCGCGACCTGGCCCGCCAGCCGATCGAGGAGATGGCGCTTCCATACGGCGAGATTGACGATGCGCGGGGCGAGGCCCTCGGGATGGAGGCTGAGGCGCAGCACGTTGGCGGGCGGCGCGAGCAGGTGCGCCGCGACGCCGCCGAGCAACAGCGGCACCACCTGATTGTGCGCGACCATCTGCCAATGGCGGTCGACGGCGAGCGCGGGATAGGGGGCGTGGCCGTCGAGGATGCGCTGCACCGCCTCACGCGCGGGGCCGAGCGCCGGATCGTCGAAGCCGCGCTCGCGATAGGCCGGGGCGAAGCCGGCCGCGAGGAGCAAGGCGTTGCGGCTGCGCAGCGGCACTGAGAGGGTCTCGGCGAGGCGCAGCACCATCTCGCGCGAGGGACGCGCGCGGCCGGTTTCGACGAAGCTCAGATGGCGGGCGGAAATCTCCGCCTCGAGCGCGAGATCGAGCTGGCTCATATGGCGCCGGCCGCGCCAAGCCTTGAGCTGCTCGCCGAACGAGCCCTGATCGACGGCAATGGTCATGGCCCCTCTCCTGCCCCCGCACGCCCGATCCCGCCATTACCCGCGAGGTAATCGACCGCCTTCCCTCGAAGGGAGCATGAATGCGCCGTCCGGGGCAAGCCCGCCCCATCCAAATGAACGGAGGACGAGATGCAAATGACCACTTTCCTGAAGCGCGTGCTGATCCTCGATGCGGCGAGCTGCCTCGGCATGGGCGCGGCGCTGGTCGCCGGCGACGGCGCGCTTTCCGAGCTGTTCGGCGTTCCCGAGCTGCTCCTCGCCGGCGCCGGCTACATGCTGATCCCGCTCGGCCTGTTCATCGGCTGGCTGGGAACGCGCAACGCCACGCACGCAGCTCTGGTCTGGCTGGTGATCGTCGGCAATGTCGGCTGGACGATCGAGAGCCTGATCGTCGCCTTCACGACGGCGGGGATCACCGGGCTCGGTTCGCTGTTCGTCGCCGGCCAGGGCGCGGCGGTGCTCGCGTTGGCACTGCTCGAATATGCCGGGCTGCAACGCTCGCGCGCGGCGGCTGCCTAGGAAGCCTTCACAATTTCCTTGTCGGCGAGCAGCTGCTGCAGCTCGCCGGCCTGGAACATCTCCATCATGATGTCCGAGCCGCCGACGAACTCGCCCTTGACGTAGAGTTGCGGCACGGTCGGCCAGTCGGAATAGTCCTTGATCCCCTGGCGGATTTCCGGGTCCTGGAGGACGTCGACCGTCTCGAACGCGACTCCGAGATGATCGAGAATCGCGACCGCGCGCTGCGAGAAGCCGCATTGGGGGAAGAGCGCGCTGCCCTTCATGAACAGGACGATGTCGTTGCTCTGCAAGAGCGCATCGATGCGGGGGTTGGCGTCGCTCATTTCATGTCTTCCTTCATTCGGGCGCGGAGGTGCTGAGCTTCAGGGCGTGAAGCTCGTTGCCCATCCGGCCGCCCAGCGCCTGGTAGACGCGCTGGTGCTGTTTGACGCGGGGCTGGCCGCGGAAGCTCTCCGCCACCACCCGCCCCTCATAATGGTCGCCGTCGCCGGCGAGGTCGGTGATCTCGACGTAAGCGTCGGGAATGCCCTGCTTGATCAAAGTCTCGATCTCTTCGGCGGGCATTGGCACGACTCTACTCCGTGGCCTCGATGAAGTGGCGCCGTGCCTCGACCGTCTTGTGCTCGAGCTGGCGGCGGATCTCGGCGTCGTCCACCTCGACCCCGGCCGAGGTGAGATCGCCGAGCAATTTGCGGACCACGTCCTCGTCGCCTGCTTCCTCGAAATCGGCGCGGATCACGTCGCGGGCATAAGCGTCGGCCTCGGCCTCGGTCAGCCCCATCTTCTTCGCCGCCCACTGGCCGAGCAGCCGGTTGCGCCGGGCGATGACCTTGAACTGCATCTCCTGATCGCGGGCATATTTGGTCTCGAAAGCCTTCTGGCGGTCGTCGAACGTGGTCATGGCATTCCTTCGCTGCCGGTTGCGAAGG
>NZ_JBQTJC010000155.1:0-6579 GCF_052387495.1 Sphingosinicella sp.
TTGGCTTGGGGCGGGGGGGGGCGATGGGGTTGCGGGGGGGGGGGCCGGCGGCGCCGGTGACCACCCTGCTAACCATGCTCGACATCGCCCGCGCCGCGCGCGCCCGCGACCCCGCGCAGGAGGCGGCGGAGCGCGCCCCCCTCGAGGCGGCGGAGGCGGCGGCGCGCGCGGTAGAGCAACGCCACGCGCTGGCGCGCTCCGAGACCTATGTCTTCGACCGGCGGAGCGAGGGCCATGCCCGCCTCAATAGCTCGGCGCGGAGCGAGGTCGAGGCCGCCTACCGCACCTACACAAGCGCGGTCGAGGCCTGGCAGCAGGCGCGCGCACTGACCGTCTTCACCGAAACCTGGGTCGCCGATCTCGAGCTCGCCGCCGAGCGCTATATCGAAGCCTCGCTCGAATTCGGCCAGGCGGCGGTCCGCGACGGCGGCGCGAGCCGGCCGGGCTTCGCCGAGCGCGAGGGGGCGAGCGCGCCCTATCGGCGCTGGCTCGCCTGCTACGCGCCGGTGCTGCAAGGCGCGCCGGCGGCGGCGGGCGACGCGACCTGCGCGCGCCTCAGGGCGATGCGCTCGGACCTAAGCCTTCGCCGCGCCGCCTTGCTCTCCGCCGGCGGAGCGCGGCCGACCAGCGCCTATTTCCGCCTGCTCCAGGTCGACAATTACATTTCCGGCATCGTCGAGGATTTCGCGGTCGGGCTTGTGGGCCTGAGCGACCGCGCCTTCCGCGACCTGCTCGACGAGGTGCTGAATCCGGTGCCGGTCACCGCAGCCACCTTGAACGCGACTTTCAGCGAGGCACAGAACGGGCAGCTCGCCTTCCGCTGCGTGATCGATTGGATCGACGCCGATCTCGGCCTGCGCGCACCCCTGGCTTCGGGCGAGGACGCCGAATGCGACAATGCGCCGCGCACCCGCGACCGGCTCGATCCCGCCCAATTCGCGCCGCTCGATCATGCGCTGACGCTGGCGCGGCTCGCCTTGCTCGATCAGGTAGGGGTGCGGCAGGTGGCGGCGCGCTTCGGCGGCGACGGCGCCGCGCTCCGGCTGGGCGCCCAGCCGCGCTACTCGTTGCTGCTCGACAGCGTCCGCTCGCTGGACGGCAGTCAATTGTGGTCGGGCCGCTCGATGCCCTTCCCCCGGGCGCGCGCTTGGCGCGAGCCGCCGGCCGCGACAGGCGCGGGCTTCCCGATGGCCGGCCGGCAGGAGGCGGGCTTCCCCTTCTACCAATCGCCCGCACTCCGCCGGACGGTCTTCGCCGCTCTATTCCCGCAGCCCTTCGAAGGCGCGATCCTCCGCCGCGCCGAGCTGCAGCCGCCGCATTATCCATTCCGCCCCTGCGCCGGTGACACTCTGCGCGGCAGCGAGCTGGAGGGGGCGACGGGGCTTACGGAGATCTGCTGAACGTCACTCCGGCAGGCGGCAGAGATCGACCCAGCGCGTGCCGACCAGCGCGAACAGCCGCTCCGGCGACACCTCGACCGAGGTGTTGAGCGAGCCGGCGGCCGGAAAGACCGTCGCGTAGTTCCGCAGCGAGATGTCGCAACAGACGGGGAGCGGCCGGGCGAGGCCGAACGGACAGACCCCGCCGACCGGGTGGCCGGTCAGCGCGAACGTTTCATCGGCCCCCAGCATCCGCGGCCGTCCGCCGAACGCCGCCTTGGTCTTGGCATTGTCGAGCCGGGCATCGCCACGCGCCACGAGCAGGAAGATGTCATCGCCGACCCTCACCGCGAGCGTCTTGGCGATCCGCCCCGGCTCAACGCCGAGCGCGGCGGCGGCGGTGGCGACGGTCGCGGTGCTCTCCGCCACTTCGATCAGCGGAAGGTCGGGAGCGTTTTCGGCCAGCCAGGCACGCACGGATTCGAGGCTCATGACCGAGGCGTAGCGAGCCACGGCCGCTGGGCCAAGCTGGCGAGTCCGGCCTAGGGCCCGCCTGGCTCCTCCGCGAACGAGCCGGTTGGCACCTCGCCGGCTGGTTCGTAGCTGGCGAAGACGACGCCTTTGTCGGACACGGAATGCTCGACCAGCCTGAGCGCCCCGGACGCTTCCAGCGCGTCAAAGATGCTTTTGCCCTGGCCGAGCAGGACCGGGAAGGTCATCAGCACCAGCCGATCGATCAGGCCCGCGGCGAGCAGCGGCCCATAGAGCGTGCTGCTGCCCTGGATGAGCAGGTCGCGTCCCTCGCCGTGCTTGAGCTCCGCTACCGCCTCGGCCGTGTCGCCGGAGAGCCGGTGGCTGTGGTCCCAGTCCAGCGGCTCCTCCGAATGGGTCAGGACATATTTGTTGATGCGCTGAAATCTGGCGCCGATCGGAATGTCCTGGTGGTGCGGCCAATAGCCGGCGAAGATGTCGTAGGTCCGCTTGCCGAGCAGCAAATCGTACTCGGCGTCGATCACCTTGCCGAAGGGTTGCTCCAGGCTGTCGTCCCAGAAGTGGAATGACCAGCCGCCGAAGCGAAACCCACTGCTCCGATCCTCGTCCGGCCCGCCCGGCGCCTGCATGACGCCGTCGAGCGACTGGAAGACGGCGCCGGTCAGCTTACGCATTGACCGGCTCGCCGGCGCGGGCGGCCTCGATCGTCGCGATATCGATCTTCTGCATCGTCAGCATCGCCTCGAACGCCCGCTTGGCCGCCGCCCGGTCGGGGTCGGTGGTCGCCTCGAGCAGGACGCGCGGGGTGATCTGCCAGGAGAAGCCCCAGCGATCCTTGCACCAGCCGCAGGCGCTCTCCTGCCCGCCATTGTCGACGATCGCGTTCCAGTAGCGGTCGGTCTCCTCCTGGTCCTCGGTGATGACCATGAAGCTCACCGCCTCGTTGGGGGTGAAGGTTGGGCCGCCGTTGAGGCCGACGAAAGGTCGACCGAGGACGGTGAACTCGACGGTGAGCTCCTTGCCCTCCTCGCCGCCGGGATAGTCGGCGGCGGCCTTATGGACCGGGCCGAGATGGCTGTCGGGGAAGGTCGCGGCATAGAATTCCGCCGCCTCGCGGGCCTTGCCATGGTCGAACCAGAGGCAGGTGGTCAGCTTGTCGCTCATGCTCTTTCTCCTCGATGATAGCGCGACCGGTCAGGCCGTCTCGCGCTCCGCCGGCGCTTCGGCGGCGGTGTCGATGATGGGCTTGAAGCCGCCCCAGAACATGCGCTGGCCGTCGAACGGCATCTCGCCGTCGGGCTGCATGTCGGGATCGGACATCATCCGCTCCCAGCCCTTGTCGCGGGTCGCCTTGTCGGGCCACTCGACATAGGAATAGACGATGTTCTCGCCCTCCTTGGCCTTCACCGCCCGCTGATAGTCGGTGACCTTGCCCTCGGGCACGTCGTCGCCCCAGGCCTCGACAATGCGAAGCGCGCCATATTCGCGGAACTTGCCCGCGGCCTTCTGGGCCATCGCCCGGTAGGCATCCTTCTTGTCTTCGGGGACGGGCAGCAGATAGCCGTCGACATAGCCGGTGGTGCCGTCCGCTTTCTCGTCGACGAACGCCTCGAAGCCGCCGTAGATCATGCGCTTGCCGTCGAAGGGCATGGTCTCGCCCATCGCCTTCATGCGCGGATCGTTCATCATCTTCTCATTGGCGGCGTCGCGGGTCGCCTTGTCGGGATATTCGAACCACGAGAAGACGACGACCTCGTCCTCCTTCGCCTGCACCGCGCCCTGAAAGTCGGTGACCTTCCCCTTGGGCACGTCGTCGCCCCAATTCTCGACCATCCGGACGACGCCGAATTCCTTGAACAGCGGCGCCGCGTCGGCGGCATGCTTGCGGTAGACCTCCCGGTTGGCTTCGGGCACCGCGGCGACGAATCCTTCGATGTAGGTCATGCTAATTCTCCTTGCTTTGCCGGGGGTTGATCCAAAAAGGCATATTCGGGCGGCGGCTTCGCGGTGAAGCCCGCCAGCTGCGCGGCGAGCGCCCGCTGGAAGGCCGGCCGCGCCTCGCCGCGCGCCGCATAGGCGGCGAGATTGTCGTGCATGGCGGCCATCGGCGTGCCCTTCAGCTGGCGCAGCACCGCGATCATCAACAGGTCGCCGGCCGAAAAGCTGCCGTCGAGCCATTGGTTTTCGCCGAGCCGCCGCGACAATTCGTCGAGCCGCTCCGAAATCCGGGCGACGATCGCGGGCAGGCGCGGCTTCGACCAGGGCTGATCCGCCTCGAACAGGGTCGCGATGGCATAATCCATGATCGGCGGCTCGACCGTGTTGAGCGCCGCGAACATCCATTCGATCGCGCGAGCGCGGCCGCCGCGGTCGGCGGGCAGCAGGCCGCCGTGGGTCTCCGCGATGTAAAGCACGATCGCGCCGGACTCGAAGAGCGCCAGCCCCTCCTCCTCGTAGGTCGGGACCTGGCCGAAAGGCTGGAGCGCGCGGTGAGCCGGCCTCTTTTGCGTGCCCTGGGGCAGGTAGCGGACGTCGTATCCCTGCCCGACCTCCTCCAGCGCCCAGCGCACGCGCAGGTCGCGCACCAGCCCCTTGGCGAACCAGGGCACCCAGTCGAAGGCGGTGATGACGGGCTTGCTCATAAGGGTTCAGGCCGCGCTCGGCTGGGGCTCGCCGCACATCGCCGCCTGCGCGGCGGCGCGCAGCTCGTCCTCGCTCATCACCGTATCGCGCAATGGATGGGCGATCGACCAGCTGTGGCCGAACGGATCTTTCACCTGGCCGTAGCGGTCGCCCCAGAAGGCATCGTGCGCGGGCATGGTGACGGTGGCGCCGGCGGCGGCGGCGCGCTCGATCGCGGCGTCGGCGTTCGGCACGTTGAGGTGCAGCGTCACCGGCGAACCGCCGAGCGAAAGCGGCGACTGGATGCCCCAGTCCTTGTTCTCGTCGACCAGCATCAACATCGCGCCGTCGATGCTGATCGCGGCGTGCATGATCTTGCCGTCCTCGCCGGGGATGCGGATCATCTCCTCGGCGCCGAACGCCTCTTTGTAGAATGCGATCGCGTCGGCGGCCCCGGCGCAGACGATGTGCGGGGTCAGGGTGGGGGTTGCGCTGGCAATCTCGGTCATCTTCATCCTCCCTTTGAGAAAGCGGCCATCAAGCGTTGGCGGGTTCGGCCGGCGCGGCCATCGCCTCGGTGGCGGCGGCGAGGTCCATCCACATCGGCTCCCAGATATGGCCGTCCGGATCCTCGAAGCTGCGCGAATACATGAAGCCGTAATCCTGCTTCTCGCGCGCCTCACGGCCCCCGGCGGCGAGCGCCTTCTCCGTAATCGCGTCGACGCCTTCGCGACTGTCCTCCGAGATCGCGATCAGGACCTCGCTCGTCGCATGCGCGTCGGCGACCCTTTTGGGGGTGAATTCCTGAAACTTGGCATGGGTGAGCAGCATCACGTGGATGGTCTCGGAAAAGACCATGCAGGCGGCGGTCTCGTCGGTGAACTGCGGATTGTTCACCGCCCCGATCGCCTCGTAGAACGCCTTGGCCCTGGCGAGATCGGCGACGGGCAAGTTCACGAAAATCAGCTTGGACATCTCATTCTCCAGTTGGCGATTGCCCGAGTCAGGCGGGATAGTTCAGCTTCGGATACCATTCCGCGTCGCGCCCATCGGGCGTCCAGTCGAGAATGGCCCAGAGCGGCGTCGGATCGGGAGCGAGGTGCGGGTCGAAACCGGGATCGGTCGTCTCGGCGCTGCCCTCCGCCGCCCAGAACAGGCGGACCTGATCGCCGTCGCGGCGCCAGATCAGCACGGCGGCCATGTCCTCGCCACCGACATAGTCGCGGACGAAATCGTCGCCGACGATCTGGTAGAATTTGAGGTTTCGCCAGCCGCGCTCGCGGGCGAAGGCGAGCTGGCGCGCGACCGGTGAGCGGCCGACGATGGCGAGCGCGAGGCGCTGCGCGATGTCCGGCGCCGGAATGTCGAGCGAGCCGACGAACGAGGTGCACATCGGGCAGGGCCGCGTGCGCTCGGGTCCGAACATCCAGGAGTAGGTGAAGAGCGTATCGTGCCGGCCGAACAGGTCGATCAGGCCGATCTCGTTCCCCTGCTCGTCGAGGAAGCGATAGCCTTTCGCGACCGGACCGGGCGGCAGCGCGCGGCGGTGCTCCGCGACGCGCTGGATCTGCCGGCGCAGCTCGATTTCCTCGGCGAGCAGGGCGGTCCGCGCGACGCGATAGTCGGCGCTTTCGCCCGGCCAGCGGGTCGGGTGCGCCTCAGCCATCTCGCGCGCGGGCTTGAGGGCTTCCCGGGGCGGCAATGTCGCGGTGTCGCTCATCTTCCTCTCCTCGAATCCCGCCCGGCTTTGCGAATCGGATTTGACGCTGATGCGCCATTAGGTTAGAAAAAGCAACTAGGACGTTACAAAAAATAACCGACTCGCAGCACGGCTCGTCGCGGCGGCGCTACGACGATGCCTGCGGCACCGCCCATGCGCTCGATCTGGTCGGCGAGCGCTGGGCGCTGCTCGTGATGCGCGAGCTTATGCTCGGTCCGAAACGCTTTCGTGACTTGCGCGCCGACCTGCCCGGAATCAGCGCCTACGTGCTCACCCAGCGGCTCGAGGGGCTGGAAAAAGCGGGCATCCTCGTGCGGCGCCAGCTCCCGCCACCCGCGTCGGTTCAGGTCTACGAGCTCACCGAAT
>NZ_JBQTJC010000156.1:0-14993 GCF_052387495.1 Sphingosinicella sp.
CGCGATCCCGCTCTACGCCGACCGCCGGATCGAATGAGGTCCGGGCCGCATTTGCGGCCCTGCTTTCTAAGCCTCATCCTGCTCCGGGCTCAGCCGGGGCGCCATTCTTAGATCAGGATAGCCACCATGTTCGGCGGATTTGCCAAATCCATCTTCGGGTCTTCCAACGACCGCTACGTCCGCTCGATCCGCAAGATCGTCGACAAGATCAACGCCTTCGAGCCGACCATCTCGGCGATGACCGACGAGGAGCTGAAGGGGCAGACCGCGATCTTCCGCGGCCGGCTCGACAATGGCGAGACGCTCGACGACATCCTGCCCGAGGCCTTCTCCACCGTCCGCGAGGCGGCGATGCGGACGCTCGGCCAGCGCCATTACGACGTGCAGATGATCGGCGGCGTCGTCCTCCACCGGGGCGAGATCGCGGAGATGCGCACCGGCGAGGGCAAGACCCTGGTCGCGACGCTCGCCGTCTATCTCAATGCGCTCGAGGGCAAGGGCGTCCACGTCGTCACGGTCAACGACTATCTCGCCCGGCGCGACGCGGACTGGATGGGGCAGATTTACCGCTTCCTCGGCATGACCGTCGGCGTGATCATCCCCAACCTCATGGATCACCTGCGGCGCGAGGCCTATCACGCCGACATCACCTACGGCACGAACAACGAGTTCGGCTTCGACTATCTGCGCGACAACATGAAGTACGAGCGCAGTCAGATGGTCCAGCGCCCGTTCAATTTCGGCATCGTCGACGAGGTGGATTCGATCCTGATCGACGAGGCGCGCACGCCGCTGATCATCTCCGGTCCGACCGAGGACAAATCGGACCTCTACATCGCGCTGGACCGGATCGTGAAGGAGATCCCGTCCGACGATTACGAATATGACGAGAAGGACAAGCGCGTCATCCTGACCGAGGACGGCACCGAGCGGATGGAGCGCTTCCTGGAGGCGGAAGGGCTGCTCGTCGGCTCCAACCTCTACGATTTCGAGAATACCCAGGTCGTCCACCATTTGAACCAGGCGCTGAAGGCGAACGTCGCGTTCAAGCGCGACAACCATTACATCGACAAGCGCGACCCCTCCGACAGCAAGGACAAGGTCGTCATCATCGATCCCTTCACCGGGCGGATGATGGACGGCCGCCGCTGGTCGGAAGGGCTCCACCAGGCGGTCGAGGCCAAGGAGGGGGTCGAGATCGAGCCCGAGAACCAGACCCTCGCTTCGATCACCTTCCAGAATTATTTCCGCATGTATCCGAAGCTCTCCGGCATGACCGGTACCGCCGCGACCGAGGCGGCCGAATTCTACGACATCTACAAGATGAACGTGGTCACCATCCCGACCCACATGCCGGTTCGGCGCTCGGACGACGAGGACGAATTCTACAAGAACCAGGCCGACAAGTTCGACGCCATCGCCAAGTCGGTGAAGGAGAAGCAGGAGCTGGGCCAGCCGGTCCTGGTCGGCACCGTCTCGATCGAGAAATCGGAATTGCTCTCGAAGCATTTCAAGGACGCCAAGATCCGGCACGAGGTGCTGAACGCGCGCGAGCATGAGCGCGAGGCGCATATCGTGGCGCAGGCGGGACGGCTCGGCGTCGTCACCATCGCCACCAACATGGCCGGCCGCGGCACCGACATCCAGCTGGGCGGCAATGTCGAGTTCCGCATCAACGACGAGCTCGGCGCCGTCGAGCCGGGGCCGGAGCGCGACAAGAAGGAGGCGAAGATCCGCGACGAGGTCGCGTCGGAAAAGGAGCGGGTGATCGCCGCCGGCGGCCTGTTCGTGCTCGGCACCGAGCGTCACGAGAGCCGCCGCATCGACAACCAGCTGCGCGGCCGTTCGGGCCGGCAGGGCGATCCCGGCCTGTCGCGCTTCTATTTGAGCCTCGACGACGACCTGCTCCGCATCTTCGGCCCGCAGACGATGTTCTCGCGGCTCTTGAACAAGAATCTCGCCGATGGCGAGGCGATCATTTCGCCCTGGATTTCCAAGGCGATCGAGACCGCGCAGAAGAAGGTCGAGGCGCGCAATTACGACATCCGCAAGCAGGTCGTCGAATATGACGACGTGATGAACGACCAGCGCAAGGTGATCTACGAGCAGCGCGCCGACATCATGGACGCGGACACGGTCGGCGACGTCGTCGAGGACATGCGCGCCGAGACGGTCAACGCCCTGGTGGGCGAGGCGATTCCACCCAATTCCTATCCCGAGCAGTGGGACATTCCGCTTTTGAAGGAGCGGATCGAGGCGGTGTTCGCCTTGACCCCGCCGCTCGACGACTGGGTCAAGGAGGAAGCGGTCGAGCCGGAGATGTTCGTCGAGCGGCTCCAGTCTCTCGCCGACGCGCAGATCGCCGAGAAATCCGCCGAAATCCCGCCCGAATCATGGGTGCAGATCGAGAAGCAGATTCTGCTCGGCTCGCTCGACCATCACTGGAAGGAGCATCTTTCGATGCTCGACGCGCTGCGCCAGGTCGTCCACCTGCGCGCCTACGCCCAGAAGAAGCCGATCGACGAATATAAGCACGAAGCCTTCGCGATGTTCGAGCGTATGCTCGGCATCATCCGCGAGGACGTGACCGGAACGCTTGCCCGCGCCCAGTTCCAGATGGGCCCGGCCGAGCTGCCCGAGCTCCCGGACTTCATGACCCACCATATCGACCCCTTCTCGGGCGAGGATAACAGCGCCGACATCGATGCGGGGACGGGAGCGGTGCTGTCGCGGCTGCCACCGTTCCAGATTCCGCAGCCGGACCTGCCGCCGTCGGGCGCGGTCGAGGCGCCGCCGAGCCGCAACGCGCCCTGTCCCTGCGGCTCGGGACGCAAGTACAAGCATTGTCACGGCATGGTGGCCTGAAGGCCGCCCGCCGGGGCGGGCGGCGCTTCGCGGGTCAGGCGAGCTTCAGCCCCTCGCGGTTGATCGCGCGGCTGAGCTCGGCATTCTGTTCCTCGCTGAGCCCGGCGCGCAAGGCGGGGAAGACCTCGTCTTCCTCCATCCGCATATGCTCCTCGAGCATGGCGCGCAGCTCGCGCGCCTTGGCGAGCCAGCCGGGATCGTCCTTGGCCGTGGTCTCGAGCTCGTAGAGATAGGTCTTCACATAGCCGTGCTCGCCGTTGAGCGCATCGGCGTCGTGCGCGGCATTGGCCCGCCGAAGCACCGGATAAAGAACATTCTCCTCCTCAAGCGCATGCTTGCCGAGCGCGTTCTTGATCTTGGTGAGAAGATGGGCGCGCATCCAGGTCTGCTCGTCGCTCGTCGCCCCGAGCTTGTCGAACAGGGCGAGGACGAGCTGATGCTCCGCCGCCAGCGCCTCGGACCAGTCGCCAGCCGAGGCGCCGATGCCCTGGACGACGAACTTGCGGCCGAGATTGGCGGCGATGCCGACCGCGGCGCCCGCCATCGCCGCCGCCGCGATGACCCCGGTCTGCCCGCCCCAGCCGAAGGCCGAGCGGCGTCCGCCGTTGCCGCCGGAGCGGTCGCCGGTCCTTGTATCGTTAGAGGATTTGGAACGCGTTCTGGTCGCCATGTCAGCCTCCTTATGGTTTGAGGCTGCAACCGATTTTCACCCCTGCCGGTTCCGCCGGAGCGCGCCAAGCCGTTCTTTTGGCATGGCTATTCCGCGCGCCCGTAGCGATTGCGCGGGCGGAGCAAGTCTATTGTGGAAAAGGAGTGGCTCCCCGGGACGGATTCGAACCATCGACCAACCGGTTAACAGCCGGTTGCTCTACCGCTGAGCTACCGGGGAGCGGCTCTCGCGAGCGAGGCGCGGATATAGCAAGGCATCGCGGGGATGCAACCCGTGGCCGCTCCAAAAGTCAGACCTGGAACTGCTCCATCGCGATGCGCTCGTCGAGGGCGTGCTCGGGGTCGAAGAGCAGGGTCAGCGCCTCGTGCCGGTCGACGCAGACCTCGACCGTGGCGACGTCGCGGACCTCGATCTGGTCTGCCACCGCCGAGACCGGCCGCTTGACCGGATCGAGCACCCGAAAGGAAATCCTGAGCTCGTCCGGGATCAGCGCCCCGCGCCAGCGCCGCGGCCGGAACGGGCTGATCGGGGTCAAAGCGACCAGCCGCGAAGAGAGCGGCAGGATCGGTCCCTGGGCGGAAAGATTGTAGGCGGTCGAGCCGGCGGGCGTTGCCACGAGTACGCCGTCGCAGATCAGCTCCGGCAGCACCACCCGTCCGTTCACCGAAACCTCGATCCAAGCCGTCTGCCGTGTTTCTCTCAGCAGCGAGACTTCGTTGATCGCATTGTACCGGAAGACCTCGCCGCTCACCGCCGTCGCCTTCATCTCGAGCGGCGCGACCGAGAAGGCGCGGGCCCGCTCGAGCCGTTCGTCCAGCGCCTCGATCCGCCACTCGTTCATCAAAAAGCCGACCGTGCCCCGGTTCATCCCGAACACCGGGCAGACCCGGCCGCGGGCGAGCATCTCGTGCAAGGTCTGCAGCATGAAGCCGTCGCCCCCGAGTGCGACGATCAGCTCGGCTTCCTCCATCGCCACGAACGTGTAGCGGCGGCGCAGCATCGTCTCGGCGGCCTGCGCCGCCTCGGCGGGCGAGGCGAGCAGCGCCATCGGCCGGTGTTCGATCTCCGCCATCGCCCCCTTGCTAGAGGGCGCGCCGTTGCCCCGTCAACGTCCCAAGCCGGGATGGGGCGCGCGGGAGCGATTGGCGGGGGCGCGACGGACGGCTAGACCCGGGCCATGGGGGCGCCGCTGTTCATCCTGTCTTTCCGCCATCGCGACGAGCTGACCCGGCTTGCCGAGAGCGGCGGCTGGCAGGCGATCGCGGCGCGGCGGGCGGAGAATGTCGAGGCGCGCTTCATCGCCAGCGGCGCGGCGGTGGCGGTGGTCGACGCGCGCGGCGCGCTGGGCGAGGGCGAGGACGCGGTACGCGCGGTGGCGGACGCGGCCGAGGCGAATGCGGCGGCCCTGCTGGTGCTGCTCTCCAAGGGCGACGGCGCGGCGCTGGAGCGCTTCCACGAGCTCGGCGCGACGCACTTCCTGGTCAGTCCGATCGCCGAGGGCGAATTCCTTCACGCGCTCGCCTTCGCCGCGCGCCATGCCGAGCGGGTCGGCGGCGCCCGGCCGCGCCGGGCGGGCGAGGGCGCGGCAGAAAGCGGCGGGGAGCGGGCCGGCGGCGAGACCTGGCGCTGGCGGCCGGGCTCGACGACGGTCGAATTGAGCCCGGCGCTGGCGCGCAAGGCCGGGCTGGGCGAGGAAGAGGGGCGACGGATCGGGCTGATGGACTTGCTGCGCAAGCTCGATCCCGCGGGGCGGCGGGCGGCGCGGGCGGCGATCGACCGGGTGCTCGCGACCGGCGAGGCGACCGCCTTCGCGCACGAGGATGGGGCGGTGGCGGGCGCGCGCATCGCCCACCATGTCCGGGTCCGCGAAGGCGAGGTGGTCGGCCGGGCAGAGGCGATCGGGGCGCAAGGCGGGCCGGGGGCGAGCCGCGACCCGCTGACCGGGCTCGGCGACGGCCGGGCGGCGCGCGCCTGGCTGACCGAACAGCTCGGGCGCGAGCCCTCGCCCGGGCCGGTGGTGGCGCTATTGCTCTCGGTCAACCGCTACGACGCGATCAACGCCGCCTTCGGCCGGCGCACCGGCGACACCGTGCTGCAGGCGGTGGCGCGGCGGATCGAGCGGCTGGCCGGGGAGGGCGAGCCGGGGCGCTGCGCAGCACGCCTCGCCGGGGCCGAGTTCGCGCTGCTGCTGGCGTCGCCCGCCACGCTGGACGACGGCAGGGTCATCGCCGGGGCCCTGATCGAGGCGATCGGGCGGCCCTTCATGTCGGGCGACCATGTCATCCCGTTGGGCAGCCGCGCCGGGGTCGCGGTCTCGCAGCCGGGCGACGACGCGGCCACTCTGCTGCGCCGCGCCAGCGCCGCTTTGGCCGAGGCGAAGGGCGGGGACAGCGCCCCGGTCCATGTCCTCGACGAGGGCGCCGAGACGCGCACCGCCCATGCCGGGCGGCTCGAGGTCGACTTGCGGCGCGCGCTCGACCGCGACGAGATCGAGATATTGTTCCAGCCGCAGGTGGCGGTGACCGGCGGCGCGATCGTCGGGGTGGAGGCGCTGGCGCGCTGGCGCCACCCGCAGCATGGCGAGCTGGGCGCGGCGACCCTGTTCAGCGTCGCCGAGCGCTCCGACTATCTCGCCCAGCTCTCCGAGCATGTGCAGCGGAAGGCGATCGCGGCGGCGGCGGCCTGGCCGGCGGCGATGAGTCGGCTGCGGCTTTCGGTGAACATCACCGCCGCCGACATCGTCCGCCCGGGCTTCGCCGCGCAATTCCTGGAGATGGTCGGGTCAAGCGGCTTCGAGCCGGGGCGGCTGACCGTCGAGGTCACCGAGAGCGGGCTGATCGAGGACCTCTCCGGCGCCGCCGCCTTGCTCGCCGAGCTGCGCGGCGGCGGCCTGCGCGCCGCGATCGACGATTTCGGCACCGGCTATTCGAGCCTCGCTTATCTGAAGGCGCTGCCCCTCGACTATCTCAAGATCGACCGTAAATTGAGCCAGGACATCGCCGGCTCGATACGCGACCGGATCGTGGTCCGCGGCGTCATCGAAATGGCGCGCTCGCTGGGCCTCGACGTGATCGCCGAGGGGGTGGAGACGGAGGAGCAATTGGGCCTGCTCGCCGAGGCGGGATGCACGCTCTACCAGGGGTTTCTTTGTTCGCCCCCGGTGGGGGTGGAGGCATTGGCTGAATTGGCGGGCTGAGCCGGGCCGCCGCTAGAGCTGCCGGATCCGCGGCTCGGCGCGTTGCGGCTTCTCGAACAGCTCGGTCATCGCCCCGACCATCGCATCCACCCGGTCCGGCGAGCCCGGGCCCTGGTATCCCGTCCAGGTCAGCGCGCACATCTGGTCCTCATTGCGAGCGCAGCGAAGCAATCCAGGTCGGTGCTGCTGGATTGCCGCGGCGCTTCGCGCCTCGCAATGACGGTGAAACGCAACCCCTTCGCGTCTTCGCGTCTTGGCGTGAACCCCATTCTTCTTCTCCCCCTTCGGCAGGAGGCGGCTCCGCCATCGGCTCCGCGCTCATCCCGTGCCGCGCCCCCAGCGCGCGCAATTTCCTGTCGAGCGATCGGATCGCCGCCTCGAAGCTGGCGCGCTTCTCGCCGCCCCGGCCCACCTCGCGCACTCCGCGCGGATTGAATTCCATCCGGACGCGGCGAAGGAGCTCAGGAAGCTCGGCCACCCCGCCGCGGCCCGCATCGTCAAGACCCTCGAAACCCGCATCGCCACCCTCGACGACCCGCGCATCCTCGGCGCGCCGCTGCAAGGCGAGCATGACGGCTACTAGCGCTGGCGCATCGGCGACTATCGCGTGGTGGCGCGGATCGAGGACGAGCGGATCACGATTCTGGTCGTGCGCGTGGCGCATCGGTGGGAGGTGTGTCGGCGAGGGACGACCCAAGTCTAGCGGGGCGAGCGCTATTCGTGGGAATCGGGGTCGATCTCCAATTCTACAGCCTCGGCGGCGGAGGCGATTGCGACCACCGCCCTTTGAACGGCTGTAAGATACTCCACCACGTCGTCACTGGCTATGAAGAGTCTTTGCCCGACGGGAATTTTGTCACCTGTCCGATGCAAGTACTCTTCATCCACCATGCCGCGCTTGTGGACGAAGAGACGTCCGCCGCGTCACTAACGAGTGAAGTCCACGCTTGAGACCCATTTTCAAATTTCGTCAATGGTTCCAGTAAGTTCTGAGGTTCACAGATGACAAAGGCCGCGCCCACGCGTCCGTACATTTCTCGCTCGGCGGATCGTACCTTCTCGGTCATCAAACCGACTATGCCCGATAATGTGTTGCGCTTCGACTCCGTGGCCGAGTCGTGGATCGGACGACGCCCTGCTCCGGAGCCTGCACTCACCCCTTGAACCCCAACCGTCTTATCCCCATAATACACCTCATCGGTAGAAGGATGAGGCCATGTTGGACAATCCAGTCGCAAAACGGACCGCGATCGCGGCGGGGATCGGGGCACTGATCGCGATTCCCGTGCCCTTCGTCGGCCCGGTCATCGGCGCCCTCGTCGGCGCCGGCTACGGCTACATGACCGCCAAGGGACGGTGAGGCGCCGCTGACGGCCGGCCCCGTCCGGGCGCGCCGAAGTCGCGTGCCAAGCCCCGCGGCGCGGCGGAGGACGGGCGCGAACGATTTCGGGGGTGGAACAATGGCTCGTCGCGCGCTTTCGGTCCTCATGCTGACCGGCTTCCTCGCCGCCTGCGGGGGCGAGGCGACGCAGATCGCCGGCAACGCCGCCGCGGTATCCGGCAACGAGGCGACGGCCAACGAAGCCGCGCCGGCGCCGGAGGGCAATGCCGCGCAGGGGAGCGGGCCGCTTTCCGTCTATGTCGGCCATCCGACCAACACGCCGGTCGACGGCGTGATCTTCACCGATCATCCGCTGGTGCGCCGGGCGGTCGAGGCGGCCGTTTCCGACGCCGCGGTGCGCGGCCGGGTGCTGAGCGAGGGGACGGCGGCGCCGATCGCGCTGCGCGACGGGCGGCTGGTGGCGCATGCCTGCGAGCCGCACAATTGCGGGCCGCACAACTGGACGATCCTGATCGATCCGGCCGGCACGAGCGCCGAAATCTGCTACGCGGTCGATTCGATCGGCGAGCGCGCCACCTGGTACGCTGCCGGCCGCGTCGCCGAGGAGCGGCCGGGGGCCTGTCCGTCGAGCTAGCGTTTCGGGGGCGACCTGTCTTTCCCCGCTCCTGTGGCAGCCATTCGCGTCGATCCGCACGCCTTCGACATTGCCGTTGAGGCGCCTGTGCGATCAATTCCGGGAGGTGCCGGATCAGGCTTGGGACCGCCGCAATTGCCGAATGTCCGGAAACGACCCTGATCGGCCGTTGGGTTATGACCGGAGCGCCGAAGTGGCGTGCAGCGCTGAATTCAACCTCGATGGGCTCGCGAAATGCTAGGCGGGGCCGGAGGGTCCGATTTGAACGGGCTCGGCTGCCTCGTCGCCGAAAAACTCAGCTATGTTCGCTGCCTCGATCCGGTCCCCATCGGCAGTTTCGATATGCAGCTTGCGACGACCTTCGACCGACATCATCTCGGCATAGTCGAAGCATCTCTTCAGGGTGTCGCTGACGAGTTCGCGATATTGGGGTGAGCCATCCGCTTCGGGCGGCAGATCCTCCAGCAGCGTGGCTCCTATGGCCCAGCCGTAAGTCTTGGACATGCGCTGACCCTTTCTCATCCCGCCCGGGCCGTAAGCATACGGATCCACAACCGACGTTCGGTTCTATCGTTCCTGCCGCTTTCGGCGGCTTTCGACCCAGAGCGGACATTCGGGCCGTAATTGCCGGGCGGCAGGTTGGCCTATATTATGTCGGAGATGACCGAAAAATCGGAGGAACAGAAGGCCGCCGAAGGCAAGGTCGAGGAGCTTCGCCAAGAGGGCGGTCCGTTCGTCGTCGCGGCCGAAGACACCCGAATGCCGATGGTGTTCATGGACGCGAGGGAACCGGGCAATCCGATCATTTTCGCCAACGACAGCTTCCTCTCGCTGACCGGGTATCGCCGCGACGAGGTGCTCGGCCACAGCTTCAACTTCCTGATGGCGCAGGGTACCGATCCCAAGGCGCTGGCGCTTGTCGAAGCCGCATTCGAGGTTAGCGACGACCACAGTTCGGAGGTGCGCTATCGCCGCAAGGACGGGAGCGAGTTCTGGGCGGCTCTCTTCATCAGCCCGGTTCGGGACGAGAGCGGCGATATCGTCCAGAATTTCGCGTCGTTCATCGATCTCACCCGGCACAAGGAGGAGCAGGCCCAGTCCCGGATGCTCATCGACGAGCTGAACCATCGCGTGAAGAACACGCTTACAACGGTCCAGTCGATCGTCGCGCAGGCGCTTCGAAACGCATCCGATCCCGAGGAGATCCGGGAATCCATCGAGTCCCGGCTGTTCGCGCTCTCGCGGTCGCACGACCTTCTGACCCGCGAGAATTGGGAAAGCGCCGGGTTGCACGATGTGGTTAACGCAGCCCTGGAGCCGTTCGGGGTCGCGAACGGCCGGTCGGAGCGCTTCAAGGTCACGGGCGAGAATGTCCGTTTCCCGCCCAAAGCCGCTTTGGCCCTCGGCATCGCGTTCCACGAGCTCGCGACCAACGCGGTGAAGTACGGCGCCTTTTCAGGCGAGACCGGATGCGTGCGGATCGCGTGGACGATCGAGCCGGCGCCGGAAGGCGATCGGCTGATCCTGCGCTGGAGCGAGGAAAACGGCCCGCCGGTCGCGCCGCCGACCAAAAAGGGGTTCGGATCGCGGGTGATCGAACGCGGCCTCGCCTTGGAAATGGGCGGCACCACCCGGCTCGACTATCGCCCGGACGGCGTGATCTGCACCATCGACATTCCCGCACCCCACGGTGCCCGTAATGGATAATCTGCTTTCGGGTCGCCGCGTCCTCGTCGTGGAGGATGAGATGCTGGTCCTCCTCAACATCGAAGACATGCTGGCCGACCTCGGATGCACATCCGTGAGCGCCGCCGCCACGGTCGATCAGGCCCTTGCCCTCATCGAAGCGCAAGGCTTCGACGCCGCCATGGTGGATGTGAATCTCGACCGCGGCAAGAGCTACGCTGTGGCCGACGCCCTCGCGGCGCGCGGCGTGCCGTTCCTATTCTCCACGGGCTATAGCGGCCAAAGCCTGAAGGACGGCTACCGGGACCGGCCCGTGTTGGGGAAGCCTTATCGAAACGCGGAACTGGCGGAAGCGCTCGTGCGCCTTCTGCGGCTCCCCGGGGTCCGGACTTGACCCGGTCTCCACCTTCTTAAGGCCTCGACCGCCAACCCTCAGGCCGTCTGGCGCCTCATGCCGTCTCCGACGCTCCCCCATCCCCCGCCGGCGGCAAGGCAGGCGCCGCCCGCACCAGCAGGCAATTGCCTTGCGCCCCGGTCACGGTCACGCGGCCGCCGGCGGGCGTGTCGGGGCCGCGGGCGGGCCAGACGCTGTCGCCGACCTTCACCCGGCCCTCGCCATGCTCGATCGCGGTCACCACCGTCACCGTCTCGCCGATCAGCCGGGCGGTGCGGTCGTTGAGCTTGGGGTCCTCGCTCGCCACCGGGTTGCGCTCGTAATGGCGGCGGCCGCGATAGACGGCGGCGAGCGCGAGCAGCCCGAACAGAGCGAGCTGGAAGGGCAGGGGGATCGGCAGCAGGGCGACCGTGATGCCGGTGATCGCGGCGGCGGCGGCGAGCCAGATCAGGAAGATGCCCGGCGCGACGATCTCGAAAATGCCGAGCAGGGCCGCGAGCAGCAGCCAGTACCAATGCGCGCCGAGGCCGCTCAGGAAATCCATCTACTGGCCTCCCTCGAAGGGGCCGCGGCGCGGGGCGGGGGCGGAGGCATCCGTGGCGCGGCCGAGCGCGTCGCGGGCGAGCTCGCCGATCCCGCCCAGCGTGCCGATCAGCTGGGTCGCCTCGACCGGGAAGAGGATGGTCTTCGAGTTCGGGCTGTTGGCGAACTGGCCGATCGCCTCGACATATTTCTGGGCGATGAAATAGTTGATCGCCTGGGTGTTGCCGCCGACGATCGCGTCGGAGACGACCTGGGTCGCCTTGGCCTCCGCCTCGGCGGCGCGCTCGCGCGCCTCGGCGTCGCGGAAGGCGGCTTCGCGGCGGCCCTCGGCCTCGAGGATCTGGCTCTGCTTCTGACCCTCCGCCTTGAGGATCGCGGAGGCGCGGCTGCCCTCGGCCTCGAGGATGTTGGCGCGCTTCTCGCGCTCGGCCTTCATCTGGCGGCCCATCGCGTTGACGATGTCGGCTGGGGGACGGATGTCCTTGATCTCGACCCGGGTGATCTTGACCCCCCAGGCCTCGGTCGCCTGGTCGACCACGACGAGCAGGCGCGAGTTGATCTCGTCGCGCTTGGACAGGGTCTCGTCGAGGTCCATCGAGCCCATCACGGTGCGCAAATTGGTCGTCGTCAGCTGCATGATCGCGAGATAGAGGTCGCTCACTTCATAGGCGGCCTTGGCGGCATCCAGCACCTGGAAGAAGACAACACCGTCGGTCTGCACCATGGCGTTGTCCTTGGTGATGATCTCCTGGCCCGGGATGTCGAGGACCTGCTCCATCATGTTCACCTTGCGGCCGACCCGGTAGAAGATCGCCGGGTAGAAATTGAGGCCGGGGGCGGCGACCGAGGTGAAGCGGCCGAAATGCTCGATCGTGTAGCGATAGCCTTGGCGGACGATCTTCACGCTGGCGAACAGCCAGAGCAGGACGAAGACCAAGAGAACGAGGATGACGAGTTCCATTGCATTCCTCCCAGCGCGATCTCTCGATATCATGTAGGGAAAGGCGAGTGCATCCAAGCAGAATCGGACGATCCGAGATGAGCCAGACCGATCTCAGCCTCTGCCGGTCCTTGCTCTTCCTTCCAGCCTCGAACGAGCGGGCGGTGGCGAAGGTGCGGACCCTGGACGCGGACCTGATCGTGCTCGACCTCGAAGACGCGGTGCGCGGCGAGGACAAGGCGGCGGCGCGCGCGGCGGCGGAGGCGGCCTGCGCGGAGGGCTTCGGAGGCAAACCGACCGCGATCCGGGTGAACCCGGTTGATTCGGCGCATTTCGGCGACGATGTGGTCGCGGTCCGCCGCTGCGCCTGCGACTATGTCGTGCTCGCCAAGGCGGAGACGCCGAAGCAGGTCCACGACGCCGGCTGGCTGATCGGCAAGCCCGTGCTGGCGATGATCGAAACGCCGCGCGCGGTGATCGACGCCGCAGCGATCGCGCCGGTCAGCCGCGGGCTCATCGCGGGCGTCAACGACCTCTCCGCCTCGCTCGGTATTCCGCCGGGGTCGGGGAGGGGCGGCTTGAGCTATGCATTGCAGCGGATCGTGCTTGCCGCCCGCGCCGGCGGGGTCGCGGCGTTCGACGGTGTCTACAATAAGTTGGAAGCGGATGAAGACTTGGCGGCCGAATGCGCGGAAGGGCGCGCCTTCGGTTTCGACGGCAAGTCGGTGATCCACCCCAGCCAGATCGAGACGGTCAATCGCGTCTTCTCACCCAGCGGCGCCGAGCTCGACGAGGCCCGGCGGCTGATCGAGGCGGCGAGCGGCGGTGCCGAGCGGCACGAGGGGCGGATGATCGAAGCGCTGCACGTCGACCAGGCCCGCGCGCTGGTCGCCAAGGCGCGCCGCTAGCGCTCCCGCGAATCGCTTGCCAGCTTGGGGTCTGCTCCTTAAGCAGCCGCATGTTCCAACGCCTGCTCCGCGCCGCCGCGCCGCTTTCGCTTTTCCTTGCCGCCACTGCAGCCACGGCCCAGAGCGCCGACGCGCCGATCACGCCCGCCGACATGATGCGCCACATCGAGCGGCTCGCCAGCGACGGCTTCCAGGGCCGCGCCCCGGGCACCGAGGGCGAGCGGCTCACGACCGCCTATATCGTCGAGCAGATGCAGGCCCGCGGGGTCGAGCCGGCGGGCGAGGGCGGCAGCTGGTTCCAGCCGGTCGCGGTCGCCGAGCGCCAGCTGGGGGCGAGCACCACGCGCTGGCTCGCGCGCGGCAATTCGGTCGAGGTCGCCGCCAACGAGCTCGTCCTGATGGGCCGCGACTCGAGCGAGCGGATCGCCGACGCGCCGGTCATCTTTGGAGGCCATGGCGTGCGCCTGCCCGAGCGCGGCATCGACCAGCTCGCCGGTTCGGACGTGCGCGGCGCAGTCGTCCTGATCCTGGCCCAAGGCCCGCGGATCGAAGGCTTCCCCTCGCTCGCCGAGCGGACCCGGACGCTGGCGGAAGCCGGCGCCGCGGCGGTGATCGCGGTGGTCGGCGCCGACATTCCCTGGCCGGCGGTCGCGGCGACCTTCGCGCGCGGCACGACGCGGCTCGATTCGACGCCGCTGCCGCAGGTCGTCGGCGCGATCCCGATCGGCGCGGCGCAGCGGCTGGTCGAAGCGGCGGGCGGCGACATGACGCAGCTGCTGAACGACCAGCCCGGCTCCTCCTTCCGCGCCGTCGCCTTGCCGATCCGCGCTTCGCTGGACGTGAACACAGGCGTGCGCCGCTACCGCACCAACAACGTGGTCGGGCGGCTGCGCGGCAGCGGCAGCACCAATGAAAGCCTGCTCTATCTCGCCCACTGGGACCATTTCGGCACCTGCCGGCCCGCGGGCGAGGCCGACCGGATCTGCAACGGCGCGGTCGACAATGCGAGCGGCATCGCGATGATGCTCGAAGTGGCCGGCCGCCTTTCGCGCCAGCCCCGGCCGCCGCGCGACATCCTCTTCCTCGCCACCACGGCGGAGGAAGTCGGGCTGCTCGGCGCCGAATATTTCGCGCACCATCCGGTCGTGCCGGCGCAATCGATCGTCGCCGCGATCAACATGGACACGGTCGCGATCCATCCGGCGGGCGAGCCGGTCGCAGTGATCGGGCGCGGCACGCCCGCGCTCGACCGGGTGATCGACGAGACGGTGCGATCAATGAACCGCACTCTCGACGCGGACGATGAGGCGGAGGCCTTCGTCCCGCGCCAGGACGGCTACAAGCTGGCCCAGGTCGGCATCCCGACGGTGATGGTCGGCGGCTCCTTTTCGAACATGCAATATCTGAACGCATTTCTCGGCGGGAATTATCACGGGCCGGCGGATCAGCCGGGCGGCGCCATCCCGCTCTACGGCGCGGCGGAGGACGCGAACCTGATGGTGGCGCTCGGCCGCCGCCTCGCCGATCCCGCGGTGTACCAGCGGCCGGCGGCGGCGAGCGGGGAATAGCCATGGAAATTCCCCTCGGCCTCACCTTCGACGACGTCCTGCTCCGCCCCGCCGCCTCCTCGGTCCTGCCCAGCCAGGCGGACACCAAGACCCGGGTGACCCGCGAGATCGCGCTCAACATCCCGATCCTCTCCTCGGCGATGGACACGGTCACCGAGGCCGACATGGCGATCGTGATGGCGCAGCTGGGCGGGATCGGCGTGCTCCACCGCAACATGGAGGTCGAGGAGCAGGCCGCGGCCGTCCG
>NZ_JBQTJC010000157.1:0-7090 GCF_052387495.1 Sphingosinicella sp.
CGGTCGAAATAGAAGGTGTCGTGCATCGCCCGCGCCGGATGGGTCTCGGGGATGTTGAGCGCGGTGAAATTGTGCCAGTCGTCCTCGATCTCGGGCCCGGTCGCGACCGAAAAGCCCATGTCGGCGAAGATTTCGGCGAGCTCGTCCATCACCTGGCTGACCGGGTGGACGCTGCCCTCAGGCCCGGTGTCGACCGGCAGGGTCATGTCGAGTCCCTCGGTCGCGAGCCGCCGCTCCAGCTCCGCCGCCTCCAGCGCGGTTTTCTTCTCCGCCAGTGCCGCCGTCACCGCCTCGCGCAGGGCATGAATGCGTGGACCCTCGGTCTGCCGCTCGTCCGGCGACATCCCGCCCAGCGTCTTCAAGAGGCCGGTCACCGCCCCCTGCTTGCCGAGCGCGGCCACCCGCTCCGCCTCGAGGGCGACCAGATCGTCCGCTGCCTCGATACGGGTCAGCCAATCGGTCTTCATCCGGTCGAGGTCGGCGCTCATGCGGCGGCCCTAGCGGGGCGGAAAGAAGCCGTCTAGCATGGGCCGGCCATGACTTGCTGGCCCGAGCTCAGCGCACGGCGCGACCGGCCGACCATCGTCGCGCTCCATCTCTTCTCGCAGGTGGTCGGCAAGGTGCCGACCGCATTGCTCCCCTGGAGGAACCATGGCTGGCATTTGACTCTGCACGTCACGCCGCGCGGCTTGCGCACCGAGCTGATCCACGCCCAGGGCGGCGCCTTCGCGCTCGTCTTCGATTTCGCCGACCACCGGCTCGTCTATGACAGCGCGGCGGCACGGATGAACGTCCCGCTTCATTCGATGTCCGTCGCCGATTTCCACGGCCAGGTCATGGCGATGCTCGGCCGCGCCGGCCATTCGGTCCACATCCATGCCGCGCCCACCGAGATCGAGCCCGCCATCCCCTTCGCCGAGGACAAGGAGACCCGCGCCTACGATCCGGACAGCGCCGGGCGCTTGCATGGCGCGCTCGTCCAGGCCGACCGCGTCTTCCGGCTGTTCCGCTCGGGCTTTCTCGGCAAGGTCAGCCCGGTCCACTTCTTCTGGGGCAGCTTCGATCTCGCCGTCACCCGCTTCTCGGGCCGGAGCGCGCCGCTCCACCCGGGCGGCATCCCCAACCTGCCCGACGCCGTCACCCGTGAGGCCTATAGCCACGAAGTCTCCAGCGCCGGCTTCTGGCCGGGCGGCGCGGGCGCGGAAGGAAGCTCCTTCTTCTACTCCTACGCCTATCCGACGCCGGAGGGGTTCGCCGCCGCGACCGTCGCGCCGGACGCGGCACGCTTCGACGCCGCGCTCGGCGAGTTCATTCTCGATTACGAAGCGGTCCGCACTGCACCCGATCCCGACGCAACACTTCTCGCTTTCCTCGACTCGACCTACGCCGCGGCGGCCGATCTCGGCGGCTGGGACCGCCCCGCCCTCGAATGCGTCCGCGGCAAACCTGGTGTGCCGAGGCCCGTGTGAAGACGTTTGCTAACGAATACGAAGGCCCTGCGCCGCGAGCTCCGCAGCCAATTCGTTCGAGCATCGAACGAGCACGGGCCTGTATGTTTCGCTTTCGCGCATGCGCCGCGTTGCCGGCTCGAAGATCTGATAAAAATCCATAAGCGGATAGTCTGTCACGATTCGTGCGAGGATCGCATTGTCGGCTGCGGATATTGCTTCGCCCGCCTGATGACGAATGTAGATGGACGCGAAGGTGCGATAGTCCTCACCCTCGTAGAAGCGGATCAAGCGGTTCAGCCTGGCTGTTCCAAGCTCTCGCGCCACTTCGCGGAACATGGCCAGCGTTGCCGATTGCGCAGCAGGAAACAGGCACTGGCCATATGCCCGAAGAATCGCTTCCACCTCGTCGCCCCGGTCGGGGTTTAGGCGGGTTAGGCGGTCGAGCTCTTCGCGAGTCGTCCGTGGGGCACTCAACTGATCCCTGTCGGGAAAAGCGGCGGTGAACCGGTCGATAATTGCATCGTCTGGGGGTGGTTCGCCTTGCGCTGCTCCAACGGATGGGACCGACAGCACCAGAGCTGAAGCCCCCAATCCTATCGCCATTGCCATCCTTCGTTTCATTTCGCAGGGAATGCTTGGCTAAATGTGAGTTGTCTAGCTCGGTTGCTATCCCTGAAACGGAAACGGGGAGATCGTCTTCCTGGTCTCGTTGACGGCCAGCGTCATCCCCGCCGGCGGCGCGGCGCGCTGGGGGCAGCGGACTCGGGGGCAGATCGCGCAGGCGGGGCCGATCGGCGCGACGAGCGGCGCCTCGCGGTCTAGCCGCGTCCGCCTGCGACGAATATCCCTCGGGCGGCGGCAGCGCGGCGATGATCCCGCTCCGGCCGAGCGCGGCCAAGCCGTCGGCTGCTTTGATGCGGCCGAGCCAGTCCGCTTTCATCCGGCCAAGGTCGCTGCTCATGGGGCGGCCTTAAGCAAGGACCGAGGCAAAAAGCAAAGGAGTCACCGGAGAGTCAGTGAGCGGCGTGATGGCTTTGCGCCATTCGGTAAGGTAGCTTCGAAGCTTAGCCGCCGCACCGGGGGACGAGAAACATGGGCTTCAGCGAACGGGTCGAGAGGCTCAAGGCGAAGCGCGATGTTGGGGCGCTGATCCGCATTCTGAAATATGGAGGTCTCCGTCTCAAGCTCGAAAGAGACTTGCGGCGTTCGGAAGCCGCCCGGGCGCTTGCCGAGCTGAGGTCGGCGGCGGCTGTCGAACCGCTGATTCGCACCTTGGCTAGCGAGAGATTCTTCGTTCGCGCGTCCGCCGCGCGCGCACTTGGTGAGATCGGGGATCGCCGGGCGCTTGCGCCCCTGCTTGCCATGGTCGAGGACGGCGGCCACAGCGTCCGCACCGAGGTTGGCCTGGCCTTGGCGAGACTGGGCGACTCGCGCGGCTTCGAGCTGCTCGTTCTACTGTTGGGCCGGTGGGGCGACCCGGAACGCATTTGTGCCGCCGTCGCCCTTGGCGAGCTTGGTGACCCGCGCGCGGTCGCTCATCTAATGCGGGTGCTGGGGACTTCGGACGAATTTATGGGCAGCATGGCCGAAAGGGTGTTGATCGAGCGGGGCTGGAAGACGCGGGAAGAGATCGAGCAGGCGAAACGCGGCGAACCGTGCATCCACGACGTGAGGTTCGCCAACGAGCTATGCCACGATTGCGGCGCTCCGCTCGGACAATGCACCAGCTGCGACGCCTGGTTTCACATGTATCCCTCCGGCAACTCGCCGACGTGCCTGTAAAGGCCTCCTAGCCACCCAGAAACGGAAACGGCGACACCGTCTTGCGCGTCTCCTGCACGGTCAGCGTCTGGCCGACCGGCGGCGCGGCGCGCTGGGGGCAGCGGACGCGGGGGCAGATCGTGCAGGCGGGCCCGATCGGGGTGACGAGCGGCGCCTCGCGGTCGAGACCGTCGGCATAGGCGATTTTCGGCGCGTGCCTGACGTCGCAGCCGAGGCCGATGGCGAGGGCGCTGTCCTCCCGGGGATCGAGCCGGACCGAGCGCTCGACCGTCCGCGCGATCGTGAAGAAGCGCTGGCCGTCGGGCGTCTCGACGATCTGGGTGAGCACCCGCCCCGGCGTCTGGAAGGCGCTGTGCAGGTTCCAGCGCGGGCAGGTGCCGCCGAAGCGGCTGAACGGGAAGGCCGCGCCGGCGAAGCGCTTGGAGACGTTCCCCGCCGCGTCGACCCGAAGCATGAAGAAGGGGATGCCCGGCGCGCTGCTGCGGGCGAGCGTGGTGAGGCGATGCGCGACCTGCTCGACGCTGGCGCCGAACTCGGCGCAGAGCCGGTCGATGTCGTAGCGGTGCCGCTCCGCCGCCTCGAGGAAAGGCTCATAGGGCATCATGATCGCACCGGCGGCATAATTGGCGAGGCTCATGTGGAGGAGCCGGCGGGTCGGCCCGTCCGACGGCCCCGCCGCCTCGACCATCTTCTGGAGCAGCGGGCGGAACTCCATCAGGGCGAGCTGGTAGGCGAGGCCGAAAGTGCGGCTTTCGGGCCGGAGCAGCGAGGAGAGCATCAGCCGCTTGCGGTGGAGGTCGTAATGCTGGCTGGCGCCGTCGAGCACCTCCGGCGGCACGATCCGCGCCTCGACTCCGAAGCCGTCCTTCAGCCGGCGCCGCAGCGGCTCGGCGAGCGCCAGCGGATCGCCGAGCGCCCCGGCCAGCGTCTCCGCCGCCTCCTCCAGATAGGGGAAGTGATTTCGCTCGGCCTGGATATGGTCGCGCACCCAATTCTGCGGCGCGAGCGGCGCGCGCTCCTCCTCGTCCGCGCCCACGGCGGGCTGCCGCCTGAGCTCCACCAAGGCCGCATAGAGCCGCGACACCGCGTCGGCGACGCCGGGCGCGTTGTCGGCGACCTCGACCAGCTCGTAGCGCGGCACGGCCAGCCCCGAGAACATCGGATCGGCGAAAATCTCGCCGAGCTGGTCGGTGCCCGTACCCTCGCCCCCCGCGGCCGCGAAGCTTTTGAGATCGACGTCGTAAGTCTCGGCGAGCTTCAGCAGCACCTGCGCCGTCACCGGCCGCTGGTTGCGCTCGAGATGGTTGAGATAGGAGGGCGAGACGCCGATTTCGGTCGCCATCGCGCTCTGGTTCAGCCCTAGCTCCGCGCGCAACCGCCGCAGCCTCCGGCCCAGGAACAGCTTGCGCTCCGCCATGCCTGACACTCTGTCAAATATTCACAAAGGTCGCAAGACGGATCGTGACACAGCGACCCTTTTCCGTGCTGCGATCAGAGGCGCGGCGTGTTCATTGGCGCGACTTCGTGTGACTTTTGGAGCGGCCATGACCAATTTCAGCGACCTCGTCCCCGCCTCGGCCGGAAGGTTCGACGGCATCGCGCGGCCCTATTCGCCCGAGGACGTGGCGGCCTTGCGCGGCTCGGTCCCGATCGAGCACAGCCTCGCCCGGCGCGGCGCGAACCGGCTCTGGGAGCTGCTGACCGGCGAGGATTATGTGAACGCCCTCGGTGCCGTCACCGGCAACCAGGCGATGCAGATGGTCCGCGCCGGGCTCAAGGCGATCTATCTTTCGGGTTGGCAGGTCGCCGCCGACGCCAACACCGCGGGCGCCATGTATCCCGATCAGTCGCTCTATCCGGCCAATGCCGGCCCCGAGCTCTGCCGCCGGATCAACCGCACCCTCCAGCGCGCCGACCAGATCGAGCATCTCGAGGGCGGGGCCAGCCGCGACTGGTACGCCCCGATCGTCGCTGACGCGGAGGCCGGCTTCGGCGGGCCGCTCAACTGCTTCGAGATCATGAAGGCCTATATCGAGGCCGGCGCCGCGGGCGTCCATTTCGAGGATCAGCTCGCCGCCGAGAAGAAGTGCGGCCATCTCGGCGGCAAGGTGCTGATTCCCACCCAGGCGCATATCCGCAATCTCGACGCTGCCCGGCTCGCCGCCGACGTCTGCGGCGTACCCACCCTCCTCGTCGCCCGCACCGACGCCGAGAGCGCCCGGCTGATCACCTCCGACGTCGACGAACGCGACCACGAATTCCTCACGGGCGAGCGCACCGCCGAGGGCTTCTATCGGCTGAAGGAGGGCACCGGGCTCGACCATTGCATCAAGCGCGGCCTCGCCTTCGCGCCCCATGCCGATCTGCTCTGGTGGGAAACCAGCCACCCCGATCTCGACGAGGCGAGGGTCTTCGCCGAGGCGATCCAGCGCGACTATCCCGGCAAGCTGATGGCTTACAATTGCTCGCCCAGCTTCAACTGGGCGGCGAAGCTGGACGAAGCCACGATCGCCCGCTTCCAGCGCGAATTGGGCGCGATGGGCTATAAATTCCAGTTCGTCACCCTGGCCGGCTTCCACAGCCTCAACCACGGCATGTTCGACCTCGCCCGCCGCTACCGGACGGGCGGCATGGCGGCCTATTCCGAGCTGCAACAGGCCGAGTTCGCCAGTGAGGCGGGCGGCTATACTGCCACCCGCCACCAGCGCGAGGTCGGCACCGGCTATTTCGACCGGGTCGCGCAGACCCTCGCCGGCGGCGAGGCCTCGACGGTCGCATTGGCCGAATCGACCGAGGCCGCCCAGTTCACCGCCATCGCGGCGGAATGAGAGGAGAATTGCCATGACCAAGCGCTTCTGGGTCGTCGGCGGGGAATATCAGGACCCCGATTTCCGCGCCCTGATCCCCGGCACCGAGACGATGGCGGGCCCGTTCGAGGACGAGCACAAGGCCCGCAACGAATGGGTGCGGCTCACCTATTGTCCGCGCACCGCCTCCGCCACCACGCGCTATTCGATCGCGGCCGAGGCGATGCAGTGACGGCGACGGACTTGGCCGAGCGGCCGGCGCCCCTTAAGGCGCCGGAGGTGCCCCGCGCCGATGACGTGCTGACCGAGGACGCGCTCGACTTCGTCGCCGCGCTCCACCGCCGCTTCGATGCGCGCCGTCGTGCGCTGCTCGCGGCGCGGCTGGAGCGGCAGAAGGCGTTCGACGCCGGCGAATTGCCCGATTTCCTGCCCGAGACCGCCTACATCCGGGAGAGCGAGTGGCAGGTCGCGCCGATCCCCGCCGACCTGATGGACCGGCGGGTCGAGATCACGGGGCCGACCGATCGGAAGATGGTCATCAACGCGTTCAATTCGGGGGCGCAATGCTTCATGGCCGATTTCGAGGACGCGACCTCGCCGACTTGGGTCAATCTGGTCGAGGGCCACGCGAATCTCCGGGATTATTGGCTGGGCAAGCTCAGCTACGACGATCCCGCGAGCGGCAAGCATTATGCGCTCGGCGAGAGGACTGCCGTGCTGATGGTCCGCCCGCGCGGCTGGCATCTCGACGAGCGCCATTTCGAGGTCGAGGGAAAGCCCGTCGCCGGCGGCCTGTTCGATTTCGGCCTTTATCTCTGGCACAACGCCAAGGCCGCGCTCGAGGCGGGCTCCGGCCCTTATTTCTACCGGCCCAAGCTCGAAAATCACCGCGAGGCGGCGCTGTGGAGCGACGTTTTCGGCTTCGCCGCAGCGCGGCGCGGCCTGCCGCGCGGCACGCTCCAGGCGACCGTGCTGATCGAGACGATCACAGCCGCCTTCGAGATGGACGAGATTCTCTACGCGCGGCGCGAGAATATCGACGGCCTCAAT
>NZ_JBQTJC010000158.1:0-18644 GCF_052387495.1 Sphingosinicella sp.
CTTCGCCTCGGGGTCGCTGTCGATCGGGGGTGCGTTCACGGGATGGCCCGCGACCCATTCGTACAGGCGCCAGACATTGTTGTTGAGGCGCCGGTCGCCGGCGAAGGGCGCGCCGAGAGTCACCACCTTCTCAACGAGATCCGGCCGTTCCTGCGCGACGACCCGGGCGTAAAGGCCGCCGAGGCTCCAGCCGACGAGGATCACCTTCTCGCCGGCGCCGAAGCGCTCGATCCGTTCGGCGATCCGATCGACGATATCCTCGGTGACGCCGCGATTCAGCCCCATGCCCCAGCCGATCACCCGGAATCCCGCCTCGGCGAGCGCACGCTGGAGCCCGAGCGTCGTCCGGTCGGTGGCGAGGAAGCCTGGGATCACCATCAGCTTCGGTCCCTCGGCCGGGCCGCGCGCGCCGAGGCTTCCGAACGAGCGATAGAAGCGCGCGGCGAGTGCCCCGGCTTCGTAGAGGCGCATCCAGCCGGGCGGTGCCCGATCGTCCGGGCGGCTAGAGATATTCGCCACCCATCAGCTCGGCGAGCGCCGGGGGCAGCTTCATGCGGCCGTCGGCGGTCTGGTGATTCTCGAGCAGCGGGACGAGGATGCGAGGGGAAGCGAGCGCGGTGTTGTTGAGTGTATGGGCGAAGCGGACCTTGCCGTCGCGGTCGCGGTAGCGGAGGTTGGCGCGGCGCGCCTGCCAGTCGTGCAGGGTCGAGCAGCTGTGCGTCTCGCGATATTTACCCAGGCTCGGCACCCAGCTCTCGATGTCGTTCATCCGGAACTTGCCGAGGCCCATGTCGCCGGTCGAGGTCTCGATCACCTGATAGGGGATTTCGAGCGTTCGCAGGATCTCCTCGGCGAGGCCGAGCAGGACGCCGTGCCAGCGCGCCGATTCGTCCTCGTCCGCCGCGCACAGCACATATTGCTCGACCTTCACGAACTGGTGGACTCGGAGCAGCCCGCGCACGTCCTTGCCGGCGCTCCCCGCCTCGCGGCGGAAGCAGGGCGAATAGCCGGCATAGAGGAGCGGCAGCCGGGCGCCATCCACGATCTCGCCGGAATGGAGCGAGGTGAGCGCGACCTCGGCCGTGCCGGCGAGCCAGAGCTCGTCGTTGGGCAGCTCGTAGGTCTCTTCCTTGTGCCCCGGAAACTGGCCCTGGTTCAGAAACGCCTGCTCGCGCGCGATCGCGGGTACCGTGATCGGCGCGAAGTTCGCCGCGGCGAGCTTCTCCATCGCCCAGGCCATCAGCTTCATCTCGAGCAGCGCCAGCCGCCCCTTCAGGCAATAGGTGCGCGAGCCCGAAACCTGGGTGATCCGCGAGAGGTCCGCCCAGTCGTTCTTCTCGATCAGCGCGACATGGTCGAGCGGCGCGAAATCGAACCAGGGGACCTCGCCCTCGGTTCGCACCACGACATTGGCGCTCTCGTCGGGCCCCACCGGCGCCCCTGGCCAGGGGATGTTGGGGACGGCCATCAGCAGCGCGTCGAGCGCCGCCTGCTTTTCCGAAAGCGCGCTCTCGACGCTGCCGATCTCCGCCCCGATCGCCTTCGCCTTCGCGCCAAGCGCCGGCCGCTCCTCGGGCGCCGCGCCCTTGAACCCGTCCGAAATCGCGTTGCGTTCGGCGCGCAGCCCATCCGCCCGCGTCTTCAGCTCCCGCACCTCGCCGTCGAGCGCGAGCAAGGCGTCGAGATCGAGCGTCACGCCTTTGTCGGCGATCGCCTTGCGTACAATTGCGGCATTGTCGCGGATGAAGGGCAGGCTCAACATGGCGACAAGCCCTGCGGGGCCGGGTCGCAAAAATCAAGGAGCGCGGAGCAGGGTGGCGGAGACGGAGGGATTCGAACCCTCGGTAGGAGTAATCCCCCTACGGCGGTTTAGCAAACCGCTGGTTTCAGCCACTCACCCACGTCTCCGATGAAGGCCGGACGGGCTATATAGGCGCGATTCCAAAGGTTCAACTGGGGCCAATCGACTCGGCTGGGCGCGCCATCGACTCGCTTCGCCGCCGATTCATGGACGGGAAAGGTTGGCGGGCGCTAATCTCTCCGCAGGAGCGTGTGGGGGAATTTGAGATGCTGAAATCCTTGGTGAATCTGGTCGCTGCGGCCGCCCTGTTGGGGGCCGCGCCGGCGTTCGCGCAGATCCAGGAAATCGATCCGAACCGGGCGGCCGAGGCCGAGCAATATGGCTATCCGGTGGATGAGGATCCGGCCCCCGTCCAGACCTATGAGGACGATTCTTACGCTCCGGTCGATCCCCGGGCGGCCGAGGCGCCGAGAGCGCCCGAAGCATCCCAGGCGCCGGCCGCCGAGCCGTTCGACGCGCGCTCGATCCCGCTCTCTGGCCGGGGTGATACGGTTCCACGCGACGATTTGATCAACGCCGCGGAAGGCGTGTTCGGCCGCGGCGCGCAGGGACTTGCCCGGCTGATCGAGAACATCCTGCGCGATCAGGGCGAGCCGGTCGCCTATATCGCCGGCCAGGAAGCCGCCGGCGCCTTCATCTACGGCGTCCGCTACGGCTCGCGCACGATGCACCACCGGATCGAGGGCGAGCGACCGGTCTACTGGACCGGCCCCTCGATCGGCTTCGACGCCGGCGGCGACGCCAACAAGGTCTTCGTCCTCGTCTACAATCTGCACGACAGCCAGGAGCTGTTCCGCCGCTTCCCGTCCGGCGAGGGTCGCGCTTACTTCGTCGGCGGCCTCAGCGCGCAGTATATGCGCCGCGGCGACGTGGTGCTGATCCCGATCCGGCTCGGCGTCGGCCTGAGGCTCGGCGTCAATGCCGGCTATATGCGCTTCTCCGAACGCAACCGCTGGCTGCCCTTCTGAGTCCGCGTCAGGTCGTCGAGGAATGGGTGCGGCGATTCAACGCCGCCGACGCTGAAGCGCTCGCCGCGCTCTATCACGCGGACGCGGTCAATCATCAGGTCACCCAGGCGCCGGTCGCGGGCCGCGAGGCGATCCGCGAGATGTTCGCGCGCGAGTTCGCCTCCGCCGACATGCGCTGCATCGTCGAGGCGATCCACGACTGCGGCGAAGTCGCGGCACTCGAATGGCGGGACCCGCTGGGACTGCGCGGTTGCGGCTTCTTCACGATCCGCGACGGCAGGATCGCTTTCCAGCGCGGCTATTGGGACAAACTGAGCTTTCTCAAGCTGCACAGCCTGCCGCTGGATTGATCAGCCGACGACGCGCCAGCCCAGCGTCTCGCCGGCGTGGAAGGGGACCAGCCTTTCGGTACCGGCCGGAAGGGTTTCCGGCACGTCGATCAGAGCGCGCTCCAGCGTCACCGTGCCTTCGTTGAGTGGCAGGCCGTAAAAGCGCGGCCCATGCTCCGAGGCGAAGGCCTCGAAGCGGTCCAGCGCGCCCTCCGCCTCGAACACCGCCGCATAGCTTTCCAGCGCGAACGGGGCGTTGAAGATGCCGGCGCAGCCGCAGGCGCTTTCCTTGGCGCTCGTCGGATGCGGCGCGCTGTCGGTGCCCAGGAAGAATTTCGGGGAGCCCGAGGTCGCCGCGCGCCGGACCGCGAGCCGGTGCCGCTCTCGCTTGGCGACGGGCAGGCAATAGGCATGGGGCCTGAGGCCGCCCGCGAAAATCGCGTTGCGGTTGATGTGGAGATGGTGGGGCGTCACAGTCGCGGCGAGGTTCGGGCCGCGCGCCTCGACGAAGGCGACCGCCTCGGCGCTGGTGATGTGCTCGAAGACGATCTTGAGCGCCGGAAAGTCGCGGATCACGCCCGCCAGCACGCGCTCGATGAACACCGCCTCGCGGTCGAAGACGTCCACCTCCGGATCGGTCACCTCGCCATGGACGAGCAAGGGCATGCCGATCCGCTGCATCGCCTCCAGCGCCGGGCGGAGCTTGGCGATGTCGGTCACGCCCTGCGCGCTGTTGGTGGTGGCGTTGGCGGGATAGAGCTTCGCCGCCATCCAGGCGCCGGCCTCGAAGCCGCGCGCCAGCTCGGCCGGATCTGCCTCGTCGGTGAGGTAGCAGGTCATCAATGGCGTGAAGCCGTGACCCTCCGGCAGCGCGGCGAGGATGCGATTCCGATAGGCCTCCGCAGCCGCGGCCGTGGTCACCGGCGGCACCAGGTTCGGCATCACGATCGCGCGCGCGAACTGGCGCGCGGTGTAAGGCGCGACCGCCCCAAGCATCGGGCCGTCGCGCAAGTGGACGTGCCAGTCGTCGGGGCGGCGGATGACGAGACGGGTTGGATCGGTCACGCGCCTTCCCTAACTGGAGACCATGGCCGGAACCACCCTCGTCGATCGCGCCGTGCTCCGGGTCTCGGGCGAGGATGCGCGCGGCTTCCTGCAGGGGCTCGTCACCAACGATCTGGACAAGCTCGCGCCGGAGCGGCCGCTCTGGGCCGGGTTGCTGACAGCGCAGGGCAAGGCGCTGTTCGACTTCATCCTCTGGGCCGACGGCGACGATGTGATGATCGATTGCGAGCGGGTGGCGGCGGGCGATCTCGCCCGCAGGCTCACTCTCTACCGTCTGCGCCGTCCGATCGTGGTCGAACGCGAACCGGAGCTTTGCGTGCATTGGGCGAAGGATGGCGCAGAGGGCGTCGCCGATCCCCGCCTTCCCGCGCTCGGCCGCCGCTGGCTGGCCCCGGCCGCAGGGAAGGCGGGCGATGCGCCCTGGCTCGCCCATCGCCTGGCGCTGGGCGTCACGGAGGGCGTGGCCGAGCACGGTTCGGACAAACTTCTCTGGCTCGAATGCAATGCGATCGAGCTGAACGGCGTCGCCTTCGACAAAGGCTGCTATGTCGGCCAGGAGAACACCGCGCGGATGAACTGGCGCAACAAGGTCAACCGCCGGCTCGTCGTCGTCCCCGCTGAGGCGCCGGGGCCGCGGACGCGAGTCCATTACCCCGCGCTCGGGCTCGCCGTCGAGCATCGCCGCACCGACGATCTCGGCGGCGCGCTCATCCCCGGCTGGCTCGCCCCGGCGCTCGGCGGTTGACGCACGCCGAAACGATCGCCCATAAAGACAAGCAGTTGGCGTAGCTAAAGGGGGCTCGACATGCGGCGCACCATGTTTGGAGGGGCGCTCGCCGCCCTGATCCTCGCGGCTTTCTCGACGATTTCGATTCCGGCGGCGGCGCAGCCTCAGGCAGCGGCTCCGGCCCGGCCGGGTGGCAGCCTCAGGCCCTTCCGTTCCGACGCCGAGTTCCGCGCGCTGCTGGGGCGCCTCCAAGCCTGGCGCCAAGCCAATCCGCCGCCGCCCCCACCACCACCGCCGCCGCCGCCCGCGCCGCCGCCTCCGCCGCCGCCGCCCGGTTCGATGACGACCGCCGCCGCGCCTTCGGTCGACGGCGAGAGCATCACCAACACGCAGGAAGCCGGCATCGACGAAGGCGGCATCGTCAAAGTGCGGGGCGACATCCTTGTCGTGCTGCGGCGCGGGCGGCTGTTCACCCTCTCCATCGCCGGCGGGCAGATGCGGGCGATCGACCGGATCGACGCTTCGCCGCCGGGCGTCCCTCCACCGCGCAATTCATGGCAGGCCGACTGGTATGACGAGATGCTGGTCTCGGGCGACTGGGTGGTCGTGATCGGCTACAGCTATTCGCGCGGAGGCACCGAGATCAACCGCTTCCGGCTCTCGCCCGAAGGCAGACTGAGCTTCGTCGACGCGCATCACCTGCGTTCGAACGATTATTACAACAGCGCGAACTACGCCTCGCGGCTGATCGGCAACCGGCTGATCTTCTACACCCCGCTCTACCTGCGCTATGACGGCGACGCCGCCTCGGCTTTGCCCGGGATCAAGCGCTGGACCGGCGATGCCGCCGACCGCGATTTCCGCCCGATCGCAACGCCGCGGCAGATTTTCTATTCGCCCCAGATGATGCGCAATCCGGACGGGGTTCTCACGACGCTGCACAGCGTCACCACCTGCGATCTCACCGCGGCGGAGCTGGCTTGCTCGGCGATCGGCGTGCTCGGCCCCGCCTCGCGCCAATTCTACGTCTCGTCCACCGGCGTCTATCTCTGGCTTTCCGCCGACGAGCAGGAGCAGTCGCGCCGCTTCCCGTTCAACCGCTACATCTTCCGCCTGCCCTTCGCCCAGAGCGAGCGGCCCTCGGCGGTCGGGGCGCGCGGCGGGGTGAACGATCAGTTCGCCTTCCGCGAGGACCCGGCCGACGGCGTGCTCAACGTCCTCGTCCAGGCCTCGCCCTATGGCGCGGAGCTGTGGGAGCCGGAGGCGCCGGACCGGACGGTCGCGCTGATCCGCCTGCCGTTGAGCGAGTTCAACGACGGCTCGCGCGAGGTGCGCCGCCGCTTTTACCGGCTGCTCCCCAACCCGGCCAACCGCTATCTCAGCGAGAACCGCTATGTCGGCGATCACGTCCTTTCCGGCGTCCGCGTCGATGCCGCGAGGTCGGTGGTGGTCGCGGCAGCCTTGCGCGAGCCGGAGGCGGCGGAGCTCGAGCTGGGCCACGGCCTCAGCCGGATCGAGGCGCTCGGCCGGGACGCGCTGGTCGTCGGCGACGGGTCGGGCGGCAGCCTCGGCTTCACCGCGGTCGAGCTCGGTCAGCCTCGCGCCCGCCTCGGCGATACCTATGCCATGCCAGCGGCGACCGAGGGCGAGGCGCGCAGCCACGCCTTCTTCTACAATCCCGATCCTGCGACGCCGGACGGCGCCTCGGGGATCATGGGCCTGCCCATCGCCCGGCCGGTCGACGGGCGCTACACCAGCCTGTTCCGCAGCGCGGCGGGCATGCTCTACCTGCGCCGCGAGCAGCGCGAATTCAGCCCGCTCGGCACGCTCGACGCCCAGGTGCGCAGTGCGGTGGACGATGCTTGCGTCGCCTCCTGCCTCGATTGGTACGGCAATGCCCGGCCCATCTTCCTGCGCGGCCGCATCTTCGCCCTGCTCGGCTATGAGCTGGTCGAGGGCCGCCTCGGCGGGGAGCGCATCCGGGAGATCGGGCGTCTCAACTTCGCGCCGGCGCCGGCGGCACAGTAAGGAGGTCAGCCCTTAGGCTGAAATGCCCGCGCTCCGACGTCGATGACGCGGTTGCGGGGGCGCGGCTCTCACCATAAAACGTCGCCTCGGAAGGGGAGGCCGCGATGGGGGAGACGGGTCAGGGCCTGATCGGCGAATTGCAGGCGCCGCCGGCGCTGCGGCGGTTCGGCAGCGGCTGGTATGCGGGCTTCTTCGGCCTGCTCTTCGCGGTCACCGGCTTCGCGATGGTGCTCGTGCTGCGCTATCCGGATTGGCTCGGCAGCCCCGAGCTGGCGCGGGTGCGCGACGCCTCGGCCTTCCGGCCGATCGTCCATGTCGTGATCCTCGGCGCCTACGCACTGGCGGTGATCAGCCTGCTGCTCCGCGACAAGAAGGTGCTCGGCTCCAGCGCCTTGATCGTCGCTTTGGTCGCCGCCCTGCTCGGCGGTTCGAACGCGACCGAGCGCGACGTGGCGAGCTGGGGCATCTTCTTCGGGCTCGATTTCTTCATCCTCAACATGCTGCTCGCGGGCTTCATGTTCGCGCCGCTGGAGCGGCTCGTGCCCCACCGGCCGGACCAGCGCCTGTTCCGCGTCGACTGGCGGGAGGATCTGTTCTACTTCCTGATCAGCTCGATGATGGTGCAGGCGGTGACCTTCCTCACCTTCGCCCCGTCGACCTTCATCATGAGCCAGACCGGCAATCTCGCCGCGATCCGCGCCGCGATCGGCGGCCAGCCGCTCGTCCTGCAGATCGTCGAGGTCATGATCCTCACCGATTTCGCGCAATATTGGTTCCACCGCCTGTTCCATCGCATCCCCTTCCTCTGGGGCTTCCATGCGGTGCACCACAGCACCCGCGCGATGGACTGGCTGGCCGGCGCGCGGATGCACTTCATCGAGATCGTGCTGCTGCGCGGCGTCACCGCGGTGCCGATGCTGACCTTCGGCTTCTCCCCGGTCGCGCTGCAAATCTATATCGGCATCGTCTACGTCTATTCCTCTTTGCTCCACGCCAATGTTCGGGGCGATTTCGACCGGCTCGGCCATGTCATGGCGACGCCGCGCTTCCACCATTGGCACCACGCGCTCGAGGCCGACGGCGTCGACAAGAATTTCGCCATCCACTTCCCCGTTTTCGACCGGCTGTTCGGCACCTTCTACCTGCCGCCGGGGCGCTGGCCCGAAAATTACGGCGTGCCCGAGCAGGTGCCGACCGGTTATCTTCGCCAGTTCCTCTACCCGTTCCGGCGCAAGGCCGGATGAGACAGGGGCTCAGGCGCTCACCCAGCGGACGGCGGGGTCGTTGAAATCGACGACGTCGTTGAGCTCGTAGACGTTGCGATAGCCGTAACCGTAGAGGTTGATGAAGGTCTGGATGTTGAGCGCGACGGTGATCAGCTTGCGCGTCACCGGCGGCGCGTTGTTCGAGAAATTGTTGTTGCAGTAGATCAGGATCGGCCGGTCGCGGTTCGGCCCGACCGCCGCCGCCAGACTCTCGGCGGTGAATTCGGTGAAGGGCAGGTTGACGGCGCCTTCGATATGGCCGGCGGCGAAGGCCTCGCGCGAGCGCGCGTCGAGGACGAGCGTGCCGGGCGCCGCCGCCATGCGGTTGAAGCGGGCATGATCGATCAGCCGCGCCTGGCGGTGCGGCTGGACGGTCGCGGCGAGCCGCTGGAAGCCGCGATAATCAATCTGTGGATTGGTGCCCGGCTGGGCGAGAGCCGGCGCCGGGGCGCAGGCGAGGATGAGGAGCAGGGCGAAGCGGCGCATGGTGTGTCTCCGAACAGGTGGTGAATCTGGCGGGTTCAGCGGGGCGCGCGGGTGACGCCTCGCGACTCCGCGGCCACCCAGCGGATCCTCGGATCGTCCATCGTGACGAGCTCGCCCAGCTCGCGGACGTTGCGATAGCCGTAGCCGTAGAGATGCGCGAAGGTGGAGAGGTTGATCGCGAGCCGGCCGGCCTTGTTGACGACAGGGTCCCGGTCCTCACGGAAATTGTTGTTGCAGTAGATCAGGATCGGGCGGTTGCGATCGGGGCCGATCACCTCGGCAAGCTGCCGCTCGCTGAACTCGGTGAGGGGCAGGTTGACCGCGCCCGCGATATGCCCGGCGGCAAACTGGCGCTCGGAGCGGGCATCGAGGATCAGCACGTTCCGTTCCCGCGCCGCGGCGGCGAACGTATCCCAGTCGATCAGCCGCGCCCGCCGATAGGGCCTGACCTCCCGGATCAGCTCGGCATAGCCGTCATAATCCATCTGCGGATTGAGCGCCGACGGCTGGGCGGTGGCGGGGATTGCAGTGCACGCGAGCAGGAGCGGAACAACGATACGCAACATGACAGCCTCCTCTGGGTGGGGGAGGCGATTGATGCGGGCCCGAAACTTTATTCGCTCTGAATGGCGCGTTCATATGAGCGCAAAGGCGCGAACCGGGAAAGTGCCCATGCCGGCGATCTTCGGCGGCACGGCGGTGAAGGCGAAGCCGGCGTCGGGGAGCGCGCCGAGATTGGTCATATGCTCGCAGATCAGCACGCCCGCGCCGAGCAGGATGGTGTGGACCGGGCGCGAGCGCCCGCTCGTATCGTCGATATTGTGGCTGTCGATGCCGACCAGCCTGGCGCCGTCGGCGACGAGCCGTTCGGCCGCCGCGGCGGTGAGGAAGGGATGGCCGGTCTGATAGGCCTCGGTGCGCCAGTGCCGGTCCCAGCCGGTATGGACGAGCACCGCCTTGCCCGCCACGTCGAGCCCATCGAACGCGTCCGTGTCGATCGCCGTCGCATCCCTCCTCACGACGATCCCCGGGAGCGACGCGAGCTGCTCCAGCTTCAGCCCCGCCAGGTCGGCGCCCTCGGCATAGCGATGGAAGGGCGCGTCGAGATAGGTGCCGGTATTGGCGACCATGTCGATCCGCCCGATCTGGAAGGTCGAGCCGTCGTCGTAGAAGGCGCGGCTCGCCTCGCGTTCCCAAAAGTCGCAGATATGCGGCCCCGGCAGCCCCTTATAGGTGGTCATGCCGGCCTCGATCAGATGGCTGAGGTCGACGAGCGTTTGCGCTTCCATATCCCCCACAATGCCACCGCCGCGATTCCCATCCAGATCACATTGAGCGACGCCGAGGGCAAGGCCCCGTGCCACCAGCCGTTGAGCGTGAAGCCCGCCGCGCCGAGGAAGTTCATCCACTGGAAGGCGAGCGACTGCCCGGTCAGCCGCCCCGAGGTGACGAGCAGATAGGCAAGCAGGATCAATAGCGCGCCGGTCCAGCCGGCGAGCTCGACCCCGATCTCGGGCGCGGTCAGTGCGCGCTCCCCCGCGCCAGGCTCCTCAGCACATACTGGAGGATGCCGCCCTGGCGGAAATATTCGAGCTCGTGGGCGGTATCGATCCGCACCCGCCCGGCGAAGGTGGAGGACATGCCGTCGGCCTTCGTCACTTTCACCGCGATTTCCTTGCGCGGCGTCAAATCGGCGATGCCGAGCACGGTGAAGGTCTCGGTGCCGTCGAACTCAGGCACCTCGTCGAGGAACTGGAGCGGGACCACGCCCATGCCGACCAGGTTCGAGCGGTGGATGCGCTCATAGGTCTCGGCGATCACGGCCCGCACGCCGAGCAGGTTCGTTCCCTTCGCCGCCCAGTCGCGCGACGAGCCGGTGCCATATTCCTTGCCGGCGATGACGACGAGCGGCGTCCCCTCCGCCTTGTAGCGCATCGCCGCGTCGTAGATCGGCATCACCTCGCCAGTCGGGATATATTTGGTGATCCCGCCCTCGGTGCCGGGGACCAGCTTGTTGCGAATCCGGATGTTGGCGAAGGTGCCGCGCATCATCACCTCGTGATTGCCGCGCCGCGCGCCGTAGGAGTTGAAGTCCGGGCGGGCGACCCCGTGCTCGGTGAGGTATTTGCCGGCCGGGCTGTCGAGCTTGATCGCGCCGGCAGGGCTGATGTGATCGGTGGTGATCGAATCGCCCAGGATCGCGAGCGGCCGCGCGTCGACGATGTCGCCCGGCGCCACCGGGGTCATCGTCATTCCTTCGAAATAGGGTGGGTTGGCGATGTAGGTGGAGCCGGCCGGCCAGTCGTAGGTGTCGCCGCCGGAGACCCTGATCGTCCCCCAGCGCGCGTCGCCCTTGTAGACGTCGGCATAGCGGCTGCGGAACATGTCGCCGTGGACATAGGCGTCGATGAACGAGCGGATCTCGTCGTTCGACGGCCAGATGTCCTTCAGATAGACGTCGGTCCCGTCCGAACCCCGGCCGATCGGCGTCGTGATCATGTCCTCGACGACCGTGCCCTTGAGTGCATAGGCGACGACCAGCGGCGGCGAGGCGAGATAATTGGCGCGCACGTCCGGGCTCACCCGCCCCTCGAAATTGCGGTTGCCTGAAAGCACGCTCGCGGCGACCAGGTCGTTGGCGTGGATCGAGGCGCTGATCGGCTCCGGCAGCGGGCCGGAATTGCCGATGCAGGTGGTGCAGCCATAGCCGACCAGATCGAAGCCGATCGCGTTCAGATCCTCGCTCAAGCCCGCTTTGTCGAGATAGTCGGTGACGACCTGCGAGCCGGGCGCGAGGCTGGTCTTCACCCAGGGCTTGGAATCGAGCCCGCGCGCCCGCGCCTTGCGCGCGACCAGCCCGGCGGCGATCAGCACGGCGGGGTTGGAGGTGTTGGTGCAGCTCGTGATCGCGGCGATGACGACGTCGCCATGGCCGAGATCATGGTCGGCGCCGGCGACGGCCGCCCGGTTCGGCAGAACCGCCGGATCGAGCCCGAACTCCTTCTGGAAATTGCCGGTGAACTCGTCGTCGACCTGGCTCAGCACGACCTTGTCCTGCGGGCGCTTCGGCCCGGCGAGGCTCGGCTCAACGGTCGACATGTCGAGGCTCAATGTCTCAGTGAAGACCGGCTCGGCGCCGTCCGCGGCCAGCCACATGCCCTGCGCCTTGCAATAGGCTTCGGTGAGCAGGACATCCTCCTCCGGACGGCCGGTGAGGCGCATATAATCGAGCGTCTTGTCGTCGATCGGGAAGAAGCCGCAGGTCGCGCCATATTCCGGCGCCATGTTGGCGATCGTCGCCCGGTCGGCGAGGCTCAAGGCGGACACGCCCGGGCCGTAAAACTCCACGAACCGCCCGACCACGCCCTTGGTGCGGAGCATCTGGGTAACGGTCAGCACCAGGTCGGTGGCGGTGATCCCCTCCTTCAGCGCGCCGGTCAGGCGGAAACCGACCACTTCCGGGATCAGCATCGACACGGGCTGGCCGAGCATTGCCGCCTCGGCCTCGATCCCGCCGACGCCCCAGCCGAGCACACCGAGGCCGTTGACCATCGTGGTGTGGCTGTCGGTCCCGACGAGCGTGTCCGGATAGGCGACCTCGTCGGCATCGTCGCTCGCGCCGCCGACCTGCTTCGACGACCAGATTCCCCGCGCGATATATTCGAGATTGACCTGGTGGCAGATGCCGGTGCCCGGCGGCACCACCTCGAAATTGTCGAACGCGCTCTGGCCCCATTTCAGGAACTCGTAGCGCTCCATGTTGCGCTGATATTCAAGCGCGACATTCTCCTCGAAGCTCTGCGGCGTGCCGAAGGCGTCGACCATCACGCTGTGATCGATGACGAGGTGGACGGGGACGAGCGGGTTGATCTTCTGCGGGTCGCCGCCGAGCTTCGCCATCGCGTCGCGCATCGCGGCCAGGTCGACCACGGCCGGAACCCCGGTGAAATCCTGCATCAGCACGCGCGCCGGGCGATACTGGATTTCCTGCGCGGACCGGCGCTCCTTCTGCCAGTCGACCAAAGCCTGGACGTCCGCGACCGTCACCGTGTCGCCGTCCTCGAAGCGCAGCAGATTCTCGAGCAGCACCTTCATCGAGAAGGGCAGGCGGCTGACGTCGCCGAGCTGCTCGCCCGCTTTCTGCAGCGACTATTAAGCGTAGCGCTTGCCGCCGACCTTGAATGTGTCGCGGGTGTTGAGCGTATCGTGGCCGACGGCGGTCATGGCGTCCCCCATTTGCGTTCGAAGTGCTTTAGGATTGCGGGGGACGCTCGGCAAGCGAGCCGAACGGCCGGGAGATCAGCCAGCGAGCTTCAGGATCAGCGCCCACTCCTCGTCCCGGACGGGCGAGACGGAGAGGCGTGACTGGCGGACCAGCTCCATCGCCGCGAGCTTCGGCTCGGCCTTGATGTCCTTGAGAGTCACCGGCGCGAGCGGGCGGACCGGCGCGACCGGGACCTTGACCCAGGCGCCGTCCTCGCCGTCGGGCTTGCCCGGGCCGGCGATCTTCATGATCCCGACGATCCGGCGCTCGTCGCCGCTATGATAGAAAAAGGCTTCGTCCCCTGTCTTCATCGCGCGAAGGTGCAGCCGCGCCGCATTGTTGCGCACCCCGTCCCAGTCGGTCGCGCCGTCGCGGACGAGATCGTCCCAGCTGTAGACGTGGGGCTCGGACTTCATCAGCCATTTGGCCATTTCCCGGGTCGCTCCTCTCGCGTTCGGGCGAAATCCCGCCTAGATCAATCCGCCTGACGGCTCAACGCATGCTGATCCTCGGCCTCGCGCTGGCCGTCGCCGCCTGCGGCGAGCGCGTCCCGCAGAACGGATCGGGCGGCTCGACGACGCCGCCTTATGTCCGGGTGGAGGGCGATTCGTTGCTCGAACGGAGCGCGACGCCGGTGCGGATCGGCGAGATGGGCCCGGGCTTCGCCGCCTGCACCGCGCGCGGCACGCTGCGCGAGCGGCCCGGGGTCACGACCATCCCGGTCCGCGCCGCGCCCTACGATTCGGGCGAGGAGATCGACCGGCTCGACCTCGACGCCGAATTCTTCATCTGCTCGCGCTCGCACGATCAGCGCTGGTTCGGCATCGTCTATGACGAGGGTGGGACCGCCGCGGAGCGTTGCGGCGTCGGCTCGCCGGTGGGCCGGCGGCAGGCCTATGAAGGGCCCTGTGCTGCCGGCTGGGTGTCGAGCGCGACGGTCCGGCTGGTCTCCGGCGTGCCGCATCAGGTCCCGGTCGACAGCAACTCAACGCAATAATTCGCAACGGTTCCCCGCTTCGTCCCGTTCGCCTTTCGAGTCGTCGCTGCATTGCAGCATAAAGGGTTGATCCCGGGCATCCGGTCCGACATCTTGCTCCCAACGGTTTCAACGAGCGGGCCGCGGGCATTTGTGCCGCGCGGTCGGGCAAGACGGCGAGCATGGCATCCGGAGCACCCTTTTCGGGCTCCGTCGGAACCGCTCACCGCACTGGAATTCAAGCCAAATGATTCGATCGGTTCGCGCCGCGGGCTTCGCCGTGGCTGCTCTTCTCATCGCCGCTTTCGCGGGCGGCGACCAGCTCAAGGCATGGCAAAGCGGTCCGGTCGCGCCGACCGCGCACTATCTCGCCCACGCATCGGCCGCCGTCGATGTCGGCGAGCTCGGCCTGAACGGCGACGCAGTGCAGCCTGAAAACGCGCTCGCCGCCGGCCTCGGCCCCGCCGACCTCCACGCCGCGCTCGCGACCGAGCCGCCGCCGCCACCGTCGCTCGGCGCTCTGGTCGAGGAATATGGCGGCACGGAGACCGAAGGCCGGGAGCAGCATTGCCTCGCCAGCGCCGTCTATTTCGAAGCGCGGGGCGAGCCGCTCGAGGGCCAGCTCGCGGTCGCCGAGGTGGTCCTGAACCGCGCCCGCTCGGGCCGCTATCCGAACACGATCTGCGCCGTCGTCACCCAGCCCGCCCAATTCTCCTTCGTCCGCCGCGGCGTCATTCCGCGTGCCGACCGCGCTTCGCAGGCCTGGCGCCGCGCCGTCGCCTGCGCCCGCATCGCCCAGGCCGAGGCCTCGCGCCTGCTGCCCCGCGACGTGCTCTGGTACCATGCCAATTATGTCAGCCCCGGCTGGGGCCGCCGCCTCGAGCGCAACGCCCGCATCGGCCTCCACATCTTCTACAGCTAGCGCCGGACCGCGCATCGGTCACGCCGAAGCAACGTATCGCCGCGCATTCGGTTGTGCGTTGCGGAACATCGCCCCACGCGAGCCCGTTGTGCGCGCGGGGGTATCGCCCCAAAATTTGCCGTCTCGTCCTGTCCGGGAGACTTGTCTTGCGTATCGCCCAAATCGCCCCTCTCGCCGAAGCCGTCCCGCCCCGCCTTTACGGCGGTACCGAGCGGGTCATCTGGTGGCTCACCGAGGCCCTGATCGATCTCGGCCACGACGTTACCCTGTTCGCCAGCGGCGATTCGCGCACCTCGGCCCGCCTTGTGGCCTGCGCGGAGCAGGGGCTCAGGCTTTCGGGAATCAACGACCATCTCGCCAGCCTGCTCGCCATGCTCGATCGCGTGCTCTCCGCCGCGGACGCGTTCGATGTCCTGCATTTTCACATCGATTTCCTTCATTTCCCGACCTTCCGGCACCTCGCCGGCAAATCCCTGACGACGTTGCACGGGCGGCAGGATCTGCCCGATTTCTGGCCCGCCTTCCGGACCTTTCCCGAGATGAAGCTGGTCTCGATCTCGGACGCGCAGCGCCGCCCGATCCCGCACGCGAACTTCGCCGCCACCATTCACCACGGCATGCCCGCGGGCCTCATCCCCCCAGGGACGGGCGACGGCCGCTATCTCGCCTTCGTCGGGCGCATCTCGCCCGAGAAGCGCCCGGATCGCGCCATCCAGATCGCCCGGCGCGCGGGCATGAAACTCAAGATCGCCGCCAAGGTCGACCGCGCCGACGCCGCCTATTTCGACGACGACATCGCGCCGATGCTGGACGACCCCCTCGTCGAGTTCGTCGGCGAGATCGGCGACGCGGACAAAGCCGAGTTCCTCGGCAAGGCCCATGCCCTGCTCTTCCCGATCGATTGGCCGGAGCCGTTCGGGCTGGTAATGATAGAAGCGATGGCGGCCGGGACCCCCGTGATCGCCTGGCGCAACGGCTCCACCGCCGAAGTGATCGAGCATGGCCGCAGCGGCTTCCTCGTCGACAGCCTGGACGATGCGGTCGCGGCAGTGGAGGCGGCCGGCCGCCTGCCGCGCGCCCACGTCCGCGCCGCCTTCGAACGACGTTTCACCGCCGAACGCATGGCGCGCGACTATGTCCGGCTCTATGAAGCGCTCGGCGCGGCCGAACGGCCCGCTTTGTTCGGAGACAAGCTCATTGTGAACGCCTGAGAGGCATGAACGAGACCGCCCTCGCGACCGCATGGAGCGGCGCCCGGTCCGATCCGGACGCCGAGGATTATCATATCGAGGCGACCAAGTCGCTCGTCGAGCGGACCCTGAGGACGCTGAAACAGGGCGATCTGTTCGGCGTCTTCGACAAGCAGGGCGACTGCCGCGGCGGCGAGGGCGGTCCGGACGGGCTGTTCTTTCAGGACACGCGCTTCCTCTCCCAGCTCCAGCTCACGCTCGGCGGAGCCGATCCGCTGCTGTTGAGCTCGGTCGTGCTCGACGACAATGGCGCCTTCGTCGTCGATCTCGCCAATGCGGACCTCTATGACGGCCAGGACCGCCTCGTGCTGCAGCGGGATTCGATCCACGTCGGCCGCCTCAAATTCCTCCACGGCCAGACCTGCTACGAGCGGATCCGGCTGACGCGCTTCAATCCGCTGCCCGGCCCGATCCCGCTGGAACTGACCTTTGCGAGCGATTTTGCCGATCTGTTCGAAGTGCGCGGCGAGGAGCGTCCCCGGCGCGGCACGCTCCGTGCCGAGCGGGTCGACGAGCGCACCGTCCGCTTCCTCTATCTCGGCCTCGACGAGGTGAAGCGGACCACCAGCATCCATTTCGATCCGGCCCCGGACTCGCTGTCGACGCGCGGCGCCCGCTGGGACCTCGCATTCGGGGACAGCGGCCGGATCAACCTGGCGATGAAGATCGTCTGCGCGATCGACGAGGCGCCGAGCGAGCCGCCGCACCTCGTCAGCGCCTATTGGAGCAAGCGCCGCGGCAGCCGGAAGCGCCGGGCCGGGCGCGGCGCCGTCAGCAGCAGCAACGAGCTGTTCAACGCGGTGGTCGACCGGGCCGTCTCCGATCTCGACATGCTGCTCACCGACACCGAATACGGCCTTTATCCCTATGCCGGCGTGCCCTGGTACAGCACGATCTTCGGGCGCGACGGGATCATCACCGCGATCGAGACATTGTGGATCGCCCCCGACATCGCCAAAGGGGTGCTGACGACGCTCGCCGCGACCCAGGCGACGGACGTGGAGGAGGCCGCCGACGCCGAGCCCGGCAAGATCCTCCACGAGATGCGCGGCGGCGAGATGGCGCGCCTCGGCGAGGTGCCGTTCCGCCGCTATTATGGCAGCATCGACGCCACCCCGCTCTTCGTCCTGCTCGCCGGGATGTATCTGGATCGCTCCGGCGATCTGGTGACGATCCGCGCGATCTGGCCGCAGATCCGCGCCGCGCTTCGCTGGATCGACGAATGGGGCGATCGGGACGGCGACGGCTTCGTCGAATATCAAAGGATGCGCGCGAGCGGCCTCGCCAATCAGGGCTGGAAGGACAGCTTCGATTCGATCTTCCATGCCGACGGGCGCGACGCCGAGGGACCGATCGCGCTCTGCGAGGTGCAGGCCTATGTCTATGCCGCCAAAATGGGCGCCGCGCGGATCGCCCGCGCCCTCGGCGACGGCCCGCTCGGCGTCGCGCTCGAGGGCCAGGCGGAAGCGCTGCGCCAGCGCTTCGAGGACCTTTTCTGGCTCGACGAGATCGATTGCTACGCCCTCGCGCTCGACGGCAAGAAGCAGCCGTGCCGGGTGCGCTCGTCCAATGCCGGCCACGCCCTCTTCGCCGGCATCGCCGCCCCCGAGCGCGCGGACCGGCTGGCGGCAGCGCTCACCTCGCCACGCTTCTTCTCGGGCTGGGGGGTGCGCACCATTGCCGCGGGCGAGGCGCGCTACAATCCGATGTCCTACCATAATGGCTCGGTCTGGCCGCACGACAACGCCCTGATCGCGCTCGGCCTCGCCCGCTACGGCCGCAAGGGCGAAGTCGTGAAGCTCGCGCACGGGATGATCGAGGCCGCGATCTATGACGAGCTCCACCGCCTCCCCGAATTGTTCTGCGGCTTCACCCGGCGGCGCAAGCGCGGGCCCACAGCCTATCCGGTCGCCTGCTCGCCGCAGGCCTGGTCCGCCGCGGCGCCCTTCGCGCTGATCGCCGCCGCCGCCGGGCTGGAGATCGACCATGACGAAAATTGCCTGCGGCTCACCAATCCAGCGCTGCCCCAGCTGATCGAGAAACTGACTCTGAACGGCATCGGCGTCGCCGGGTCCCGGCTCGATCTCTGGCTCAGCCGGGTGGGGGACGACGTCTCGACGGCGGTGGTCCGCCGCGTCGGCGATGCGGCGGTGCGGATCGTCAAATAGGTTGACGGAAGCGTCCGCAATCTGTCAGTTCGGCGCCATGACGACGCGCGCGACCGTGCTGAGCTGGCGTTGGCGGTGGATTTCCTCCGCCGCGGCGGCGCGCGCGTATCGATGGTGAGGGACCTCTAGGTCCAATCTCTCGAATCGCATCGAGCCCGCCGCTTCCGGCGGGCTTTTTGTTTGCGTCCTCACCTTCGTCACGGGAATTCAGCTCATGTATCTCACCGTCACTCCGGCCGCGCCGACGGCCGATTCCGCCCCGCCCGCCCCGGTCGTCCAGGATTCGCTCGCCACCCTCTTCGCGGGCCAGTCTCTCTCGCGGGACGACACGGAAG
>NZ_JBQTJC010000159.1:0-2505 GCF_052387495.1 Sphingosinicella sp.
CGTGGCGCGCCAGCTCGATGCGCGTCGGCGGCTTTCGAAGCGCATTGGCGGGGCCGCTCAAATTCGAGATCGAGGCATCCGCGCGGCCGAAGAAGGCATTCGGCCCGGTGCGTTGCAGCTCCTCGAGCTTGCTCGGAAGCAACGAGGCGGCCTTCCAGTAGACGTTGTTGTTGTTGCGTCTGACCGAGGTCATGTCCGTCGCTGAAAACGAACGACAGATGACCGTCGGGTGTTCACTGCGGCCGTCGGCGATCTGCACGCTCGACGAAACGACCGGGCAGGCGAAATACACCTCCCAAAATCCCGCGGGGCTGCCGAAGCCGGACCGTTCGTCCCCGTGGGTGAGCGACCATACCCCGTAGGTCGCAGCCGCCGACAGCCCACGCGTCCAGTCGAGCGGAGTGAGCGAGACGAACACATCGGCCTGGTAGTGCTTCAGGCGCGCAAGATCTCGTTCAGTCCAGCGGCACCCGCCGCCCTCGCGTATCGGCCGCGCCCGCGTCGTCGGGATGTCCGCTATGAGCTCGATCCCGTCGCGTGGCGCGAGCGCGTCGGCATCGAGGGTTATGCGGTTTTCCAGGATTTCGTTGGCCTGTCCGACGAGGCCCCGCGCTCGATGATTTTGCGGGCTTCTGTCGCCGCGCGGGCGACCCCGGGGTGCGGCTGGCTCCACGGGCGGCGTCACCAGAACCACCAGCACGATGTCCAGGTACCCAGAGCGTTTCATCCGGTCGACGAGCGCCCATTCCCACGCCTGAAGCTCTACGGAATGGACAAGGACGCCGATCCTGAGTCGCGGTGCGCCGGGCTCCGGCAGGACCGCGAATTCAGGCCGCGCTTCCTGTGAATGCGATGACAGAATCCTGCTCTCCCTCTAGGAGTTTGTCGGACTTGCGTGCGACAAACTCCTTAACTGGAAAACGTGCCGAATCAAATGCGGCAAAAAGCATTCGAGTGGGGGTCTTTCCGGTAGAAAAGGACGCTGTTTAGGCCCGAACATGTTCAAGTGCGAGTTTCTTATAAGCAGCCTGTCCCCCGGCCTTGATCGAAGCGACGCCAAAACGCTACGCACAGGCTTCATGAGATTAAGTCCGACAGGCTGCTAGGGGGTGTTAACAATCAGGCCAACCAGATGTAGGTAAAAACGAGGCTGACCATAGACGAGAAATTACGGGCGAGTTTTTCATAGCGCGTGGCGATGCGGCGAAATTGCTTTAGACGATTGAAGAAGCGTTCTACGAGATTGCGGGTTTTGTATAAATCATGATCATAGCTGCGCTGTTGGGTGCGGTTTTTTCGCGGCGGGATCACCGCTTGGGCACCGCTCGCCTCGATGCATGCCACGAGTGCGTCCGCGTCATAGCCCTTGTCACCGATGACGGCTTGCGTCTCAAAGCCTTCGATCAAGGCCTCCGCCTCCTTAATATCGGCTACTTGGCCGGCAGTGAGTCGAAAGCGCAGTGGCTTGCCCAAAGCATCCACCGCCGTATGGATCTTGGTGCTCAGCCCGCCGCGCGAGCGCCCGAGCGCTTGCGGCCCGGTTTTTTTTGGGCCCCAGCGGCATGCTGATGGGCACGCACTACGGTGCTATCAATGAGCAGCGCCTCCAAATCCGGGTCATCGATGATCGCTTCGATGAGCCGCTGCCAAACACCTTTCTTGCTCCAGCGCGAATAGCGCGTAAACACGTTATGCCAATGGCCCAAGGCTGCAGGCAGATCACGCCACGGCGCGCCGGTACGCGCAACCCACAACACCGCCTCTACAAACAGTCGATTGTCCTTGGCTGTGACCCCCGGGTCGCTTGCCTTGCCCGGGAGCAAATCCGCTATCCTTCTCCACTGGTCGTCTCTGAGTATCTTTCTTGGCATTGTTGACCTCCCAGGAAAGACCAGAATGTACCGACGTCCACTGAATGTGTACAGGCCCTAGCCTCCTTGGCAGATCGGACCAGGTCACCCCAGCCCCAGAGACGTTTACATCCGGGCTTCCAACGGATCGGTCACCCTCTCCATTGCCGGATATGACTACGGTGGTGTCTGGGCCTTCTCCACCGGTGGGACTTTCACCCACTGGAACTGCAGCTAGCATCGCTGCATCACCACGAGGTCGCCACGGCATACGAGCGCGGCTGGTCTCAGTTCAAGAATGGCGAACTACTCGACGCCGCCGAAAGCGACGGTTTTGAGGTCCTGATCAGTACTGATCTCAATCTGAAGTATCAGCAGAACCTCAAGCTGCGCCGAATTGCTTTGGTCGTTCTTTCAACGCCGAGCTGGCCACGTATTCAGCGCGCCTTGACCACAGTCGTGCGCGCCGTGGATGCCGCTACCCCCAGTAGCTACAAGGAGGTCGACATCCCATGACAAACACGTCTAACTCACGCCCTGAGGAAGTCCGTCAAGTAGATTGAGGCCTTCAGTCTTAGGTCCGATGATGGCTGGGATTCGGGAGCCGATGAGCTGCCAAACGCATTAGTTCGAGCGGACGCGAGGAAGCGTGAGT
>NZ_JBQTJC010000160.1:0-9028 GCF_052387495.1 Sphingosinicella sp.
ACCGCCCGCCTGATCGGCCGCGCCGCGCCGCGCCACGACAATATGGCCGTGTTCGGCCCCGCCCCCGCCCCGCTCGCCATGCTCCGCGGCCGCCACCGCCACCGCCTCCTCGTCCACGCCGCCCGCACCGTGCCGTTGCAGGACATCCTCAGAGAATGGCTCGGCAACCTGCAATGGCCCCGGGGGGTGCGGGTCGGGGTGGACGTCGACCCCTATTCCTTCCTCTAGGCGAAGGATAAACAGCAGTTGCGATGCTGCGCTTCCTGACCCTCCTCTTCGCCCTGCTCGCTCTCGCCGCCCCGGCGCGCGCCGATGACAGTTCCGCGGCCGGCCGCTCGGTGGTCCGCGTCGTCGTCATCACCTTCGAGGATGGCGAGGTCGCGGATTTCGGCCATGGCAGCGGCTTCGCGGTGGCGCCGAACCGGGTCGTCACCAACGCCCACGTCATCCAGCAGGCCGCGCAATTTCCGGATATGGTCGCGGTCGGCGTGGTCCCGTCGGAAGGCAGCCGCGCCTATCGCGCCCGCATCCTCTCGGTCGATCCGGCTCGCGATCTCGCCTTGCTGGCGGTCGAGGAAGGGACGGTGCCGCCAATCCCGCTCTATATCGGCGCGGTCGACGATGGCGCGCCGGTCGCCGCTCTGGGCTATCCGGGCAATGTCGATCTCGCCACGGCGCGCTCGGCCGACGATTATATCACGCCGCTGCCGCCGACCCGCTCGGTCGGCATCTTTTCGAATGTCCGCCGGATCAACGGCATCACCACCCTCCTCCACACCGCCAATATCGCCCGCGGCCATTCGGGCGGGCCCTTGCTCGATCAGTGCGGCCGCGTGCTCGGCGTCAACGCCCTGATCACGCGCAACGAGAATGGCGACGCGCCCTTCGCCTTCGCCGTCGGCAATCGCGAGCTCGCCGCCTTCCTGAGCGCCGCCCGCCAGCCCTATCAGGCGATCAGCAGCGAGTGCGTCGCCATGGCCGACCGGGTGCGCCAGGACGAAGCGCGCCTCGCCGCCGAGGCCCGGGCGCGCGAGGCGACGAGCGAGCAGGCGGCGCGCGCCGCGGCGGCGGAGCGCGAACGGGCACTGATTGCCATCCAGGAGAGCCGCGAGACGCGCGCCGCGCTCGCCATTCTCCTGCTTGCGCTCGCCATGCTCGCCTTCGGCGGCGGCGGCATCCTGCTGATCAAGAATCGGCAGCGGCCCGCGATGATGCTGGGCGGCGGCGGCGCGCTGTTGCTCGTCCTGGCCGTGATCGCCTTCGTCTCCCGGCCAAGCCGCGCCGCGCTGGAGGAGACTGCGCCGGGCAACGCCTCGGCCGCGGCGCCCGATCCGGCCCGCTTCGCCGGCGCCAATCTCTGCCGTCTGGTACCCGAGCGCAGCCGGGTCACCGTCTCCTTCGAGCCCGAAGTGCCGCTCGAATGGAGCGAGAGCGGCTGTATGAACGGCCGCACCCAATATGCCCGGGAGGGCGAGGTCTGGACTCGGATCCTCGTCCCCGATGCCGAGCCCGCCGTCTCCGTGCTCCGCTTCAACCCGGCGCGCGGCGAATATGTCGTCGACCGCTATCTGCTCGACGCCGAGCGCCTGACCCGCGCCCGCGCGCTCCGCCGCGACGTCGAAACGCGCAGCTGCGGCGCTGACGAGGAGGCCCGCACCATCCTCGCCGACCGCCAGCGCGAAATCGCCGCCATCCTTCCGCGCCTGCCCAACGAGCGCCTGGTCTACACCTGCGAGAACCAGGGCGCGTCCGGCACCCCGGGCTGAGCTCAGCCCTTCGCCTCCCGCGCCAGCAGCTTCGCCTTGCGCTCCAGCCCATAGGCATAGCCGCCGGGCGTGCCGTCGGTGCGGATGACGCGGTGGCAGGGGATCAGCACGGCGACATTGTTCGCGCCGTTCGCCGTCCCCGCCGCGCGCACCGCCGCCGGCCGCCCGACCGCCGCCGCGATCTGGGCATAGGTCCGGGTCTCGCCGGCCGGAATCTTCTGCAGCTCGCGCCAGACCGCCTCCTGGAAGGCGGTACCGTGGACGTCGAGCGGCAGATCGTGCGGCTTCTCGGGCGCGTTCACGGCGGCGACCGTGCGGAGGACCAGCTCGGTCATCTCGTCGCCGCCATGCGCGATCTCGGCATTCGGGAAGCGCGCACGGAGCGCGTTCTCGTCCTCGTCGAATGACAGCCGGCAAATGCCCTTGTCCGTGGCGGCGACGAGCATCGTGCCGAGGTCGGTCTGGGCGGTCGCCCAGCGGATCGTCTCGCCGCGGCCGCCGTCGCGCCAGGCCGAGGGCGTCATGCCCAGCCTTCCCTTGGCATCCGCATAGAAGCGCGCGGGCCCGGAATAGCCGGCATCGTAGATCGCGTCGGTGATCCGGTCGTTCTCGCTCAGCGCCGCCTCGGCGCGGCGGGCGCGGAGGTTCCGGTAATAGGCCGCGGGCGTGACCCCGGTGGCGCGCTTGAACAGGCGGTGGAAATGGTGGGGCGAATAGCCGACCGCCTCGGCCAGCGTCTCCAGCGACGGCGCTTCGTCCGCCTGGCGGAGCAGGCGGTAGGCTTTGTCGAGCGCGATCTCCACGCGGTTCACCTCGTCCGGCTCGCAGCGCAGGCAGGCGCGATAGCCCGCGGCGCGCGCCCCGGCGCCGTCCGGGAAGAATTCGACATTCTCCCGTTTCGGCCGCCGCGCCGGGCAGCTCGGCCGGCAATAGATGCCGGTCGTCCTGACCCCGCCGACGAGCCGCCCGTCCCAAGCCCGGTCGCGCCGCTCGAAGGCGGCCCAGGCTTGGTCGTCGGTGACGGTGAAGCGGTCGTTCACGGGAGTCGATCTATTCGCCCCGGCGGCGGTTGCAAGCGTGGCCATGGTCAATTCCTTTCGATCCGCGCGGCGAAGCAGCCGTGCGCGGCATTGTGGGCGTGGATGGTCGCGATCTCCTCGTTGGCGAAGAGCTCGCGGATTCTCGCGTCGGCGTCGCCCGGCATCGCGAGCAAGGCGGCCTTCAGCATGCCGTTGGAGTCGAAGCCGCGGAGCCCGAGCGGGCGCCCTTCGAACACTGGCGGCGTCTCGTCCACATATTCGGCCGGCGCCTCGGTACTCTCGCGCACGTAGATCGCGTAGGCGGAGCGATAGGGCGTGGCGACGTCGTGCGAGACGTGGTTGACGAGGATCAGCTCCTCCCCCTCGCGCGCATCCTCCAGGCTGACGCGGCACGGAAAGCCGCGCGACGACGTGGCGGTGACACGCTTCGCGTTGTGCCGCGCCAGCTCCTCATCCCCCATTGCGAACAGGGCCGCGAACGGCGCCGGCGCAAGTCCTTCGATTCGATAAGCCAAGATCGGGCTCCTTTCGAAGCCTGTCTGGACGATCATGGAGGCACGCGCGTCCCGCCGCTTGCGCTCAAAGCTACACGTTCAGCGCGGCGCGCACAGATCGGCCAGCGGCGTCATGCTCTGTGCGCTCCAATCGTCCGGCATCAGCATCAGGCGGCGGCTGGGCGGCAGATACCAGCTCAGCATCCGGACCCGCTCCGCCATCAGCGCCTCGTCCACCCCCTCCCGGACGAACTCGGCGACGGACTTGCCGATGACGAGCGACCGTGTCGGCCGCATCGCCGGCACCACGATCAAGGCGACGCGCGGATCGGCCATCCCCCAGCCTTCGACGAGGTGGCGGTAAAGAGCGCGGGCCGCCGGCACCGACAGATATTGCTCGGACGGCGTTCCGACGAGAATCTCCTGTCCGGCCTTCAAGGTCGAGCGTTCGGCCACGCCGACCATCCTCGACTCGATCTGGTCCGTCGGCGGCGTTTCCAGCGCTTCCTCGACCTCTAACGGCTCTCCTTCAGGGCAGTCGAAGCACAGGATCGAATCGAGCACGCCCATCGACATTACATAGACCGGCGCATCCGGGTCCGCCTGGGCCGAGGCGAATAACGCCGCGCCGACGCTCTGTTCAACCATCGATCCCGCGACGTTCATCAGGGAATTGGCTTCGAACGCCGCCGCGTCACCGGGCAGTTCGAGGCGGAGATAGGGCATGCCGTCCAGGCCGGTGAAAACCGGCGGATCGGGGATCACCAGTGCCGCTGTCCAGGCCGCGTCCCAGAACCGATCATACCAAGCCTGATCCCGCGTCGCCGGGTCGAGCGCGCACAACGCTCTCAGTTGCTCGGTCCCGGCGAGGTCGAAGACTGCCGCTCCGGTCGCGAAGCGGCGTTCGGCGCGCTGGGGAACCAGCACCTCCTGCGAGGCGGAAACGCCGCTTTTTCGCCCTGAAAACCAGCCCCTGATCCCCATTCGCCGCCTCCCGATCCGGCCACCTTGCATCGCAGCAAAGCCCCTGCTAGGGCGCCCGCGAAGCCGAATGGGCGTGCCGCCACGCGCGCCCCCTCATGGCTCCAAATATCCGATCAGGAGTTCAAAGGCGCGTGGATATTTCCGGCGGTATTCAGGCTAGCTTGGCAGGGCGCTACGCGCTCGCCTTGTTCGAGCTCGCCCGCGACGAGAAGCAGCTCGAGGCGGTCGGCGCCAGCCTCGCGGGCGTCCGCCAGGCGCTCGCCGAATCCGATGAGTTCCGCGCGTTGACAACGAGCCCTTTGATCTCGCGGGGCGAGGCCGCCAGGGCGGTCGCCGCGGCCGCGCGGGCGATGAACCTCGATCCGCTGAGCGCCAATTTCCTCGGCGTGCTCGCGAAGAACGGCCGGTTGGCGAAGCTCGGCGCGGTGATCCGCGCCTTCGACATGCTCGCTGCCCGCCACCGCGGCGAGATCAAAGCCGAAGTGACCTCCGCCCATCCGCTCGACGACGATCAGGTCGCGGCGCTCCGGGCGAACCTCAAATCGCGCATGGGCCGCGACATCGCCGTCGACATGAGCGTCGATCCCGCCATCCTGGGCGGTCTCGTCGTCCAGATCGGCAGCCAGATGATCGACGGCTCCATCCGCACCAAGTTGAACTCCCTCGCTACGGCGATGAAAGGCTAAGAAATGGACATCCGCGCCGCTGAAATCTCCAAGGTCATCAAGGACCAGATCGCCAGTTTCGGCACCGAGGCCCAGGTCTCGGAGGTCGGCACCGTGCTTTCGGTCGGCGACGGCATCGCCCGCGTCCACGGGCTCGACAATGTCCAGGCGGGTGAGATGGTCGAGTTCGCCGGCGGCATCCAGGGCATGGCGTTGAACCTCGAGGCGGATAATGTCGGCGTCGTCATCTTCGGCTCGGACTCCAAGATCACCGAGGGTTCGACCGTCAAACGCACCCAGACCATCGTCGACGTGCCGGTCGGCAAGGGCCTGCTGGGGCGCGTCGTCGACGGCCTCGGCAATCCGATCGACGGCAAGGGCCCGATCGAGGCCGCCGAGCGCCGCCGCGTCGAGGTCAAGGCCCCCGGTATCATCCCGCGCAAGTCGGTCCACGAGCCGGTGCAGACCGGCCTCAAGGCGCTCGACGCGCTCGTCCCGATCGGCCGCGGCCAGCGCGAGCTGATCATCGGCGATCGCCAGACCGGCAAAACCGCGGTCGCGCTCGACACCTTCATCAACCAGCGCGAGATCAACAAGGGCGACGACGAGAGCCAGAAGCTCTATTGCATCTACGTCGCCATCGGCCAGAAGCGCTCGACCGTCGCGCAGATCGTCCGCGCGCTCGAGGAGAATGGCGCGATGGAATATTCCATCGTCGTCGCCGCCACCGCCTCCGAGCCCGCGCCGCTCCAGTTCCTCGCGCCCTATACCGGCTGCACGATGGGCGAATATTTCCGCGACAACGGCATGCACGCGGTGATCGTCTATGACGATTTGTCCAAGCAGGCCGTCGCCTACCGCCAGATGTCGCTGCTGCTGCGTCGTCCGCCGGGCCGCGAAGCCTATCCGGGCGACGTCTTCTACCTGCACAGCCGCCTGCTGGAGCGCGCCGCGAAGCTCAATGAGGATAACGGCGCCGGTTCGCTGACCGCGCTGCCCGTCATCGAGACCCAGGCGGGCGACGTGTCGGCCTACATCCCGACCAACGTCATCTCGATCACGGACGGCCAGATCTTCCTCGAGACCGAATTGTTCTTCCAGGGCATCCGCCCGGCGATCAACGTCGGCCTCTCGGTCAGCCGCGTCGGCTCGGCCGCGCAGACCAAGGCGATGAAGAAGGTCGCGGGCTCGATCAAGCTGGAGCTGGCGCAGTATCGCGAGATGGCCGCCTTCGCCCAGTTCGGCTCGGACCTCGACGCCTCGACCCAGCGCCTGCTCAATCGCGGCGCGCGCCTCACCGAGCTGCTCAAGCAGCCCCAGTACAGCCCGATGCCGGTCGAGGAGCAGGTCGTCTCGATCTATGCGGGCGTGAACGGCTTCCTCGACACGGTGCCGACCGATCAGGTCACCCGCTTCGAGAGCGCCCTGCTCAGCCATATGAGGAGCGATCATGCAGCGGTGCTCGAGAAGATCCGCTCGACCAAGGCGCTCGACGACGACACCGCCGGCGAGCTCAAGACCATCATCGGCGATTTCGTGAAGACGTTCGCTTAAAGCCCGTCACCCCGGCGAAAGCCGGGGTCTCGGGGAGAATTCGCACTGAGATCCCGGCCTTCGCCGGGATGACGGAAGGGTAGAATGGCCTCTCTCAAGGCGCTCAAGAACCGGATCTCCTCGGTCAAGTCGACCCAGAAGATCACCAAGGCGATGAAGATGGTCGCCGCCGCGAGGCTGCGCCGGGCGCAGCAGGCGGCCGAGGCCGCGCGCCCTTATTCCGAGCGCATGGCGGCGGTGATGACCAGCCTCGCCGCCAAGGTCGAGGCCGGGCCGCAGACCCCGAAATTGCTCGCCGGCACCGGCAAGGACGATACCCATCTGCTCGTCGTATGCACCTCGGACCGGGGCCTCGCCGGCGCGTTCAACGCCAACATCGTCCGCGCCGCCCGCAAGAAGGCCGAGGCGCTGATGGCGGACGGCAAGCAGGTCTACTTCTACCTGGTCGGGCGCAAGGGCCGGGCGGTGATCCAGCGCGTCTTCCCGAAGCAGATCGTCCACCAGCACGACACCAGCGCGATCAAGTTCGTCTCCTTCGCCGATGCGCAGGAGATCGCCAACGACATCGTCGATCGCTACCAGACCGACGGCATCGACGTCGTCCACCTCTTCTACGCCAGGTTCCAGTCGGCGCTCGTCCAGGAGCCGATCGTGCAGCAGATCATCCCGGTGCCGCCGGTCGAGGGCGGGACGCCGGCCGCCTCCGCCATGTCCGCCGCGGTCGAGTACGAGCCGGACGAGGAGGAGATCCTCGCCGAGCTTTTGCCACGCAATATCGCGGTCCAGATCTTCCGGGCCTTGCTCGAGAATGCGGCGTCGGAGCAGGGTAGCCGCATGACCGCCATGGACAATGCCACCCGCAATGCGGGCGACATGATCAACCGCCTGACCATCCAGTACAATCGCACCCGCCAGGCGGCGATCACCAAGGAGCTCATCGAGATCATTTCGGGAGCCGAAGCCTTATGAAGACGCTCATCCTCGCCCTCGTCGCCCTGCAGACGGCGGGCGCCCCCACCGCCGCGCAGTTCAACCGCGCCTTGGCCGACGCCTGCCCGACCCCGCGCAGTGAAACCCGCAACATCAGTTGCGCGCGCGCCGAGGAAGGCTCGATCCAGTTCAGCTGTGCCTATGAGATGCGCGGCGCCAACGGCGCCTGGGCGCACCACACCGCGATCCTCCAGCAGGCCGAGGGCCAGTGGGTCTGGATCGACGGCCCGACCCGCTGCGATTCCGAACAACCCGAATTGAACTGAGCGATCAGTGACCCGACCCATCGAGCAAATATTGGTCGATCAAAGGATCGAAATCTCGCCGCGCCTGATCAGGACGCCCGAGGTCACGATCTCAGTCGGCGACGGCTGGATCATCAGTCAGTATGATTGGCAGGGTTTCAGATCGACCTATCTCGACGGACCGAGCGCGGTTGCCGTAGCGATGCTGGTTGCATCGATTTGGATTTTGGCCAGCCCCATCCCGCCGGACATGCCTTGGCTAATACCGGCGGGATTCGCGGTTGCTATCGGGGCAACCTGGTCTATCGGACGGTGGGTGTGGAATCGCTGGATGTCGCCTGAGGTTCCCGAAAGTCCGAGCAAGGGCCTCACGTTCAGCTACGGCCTCGAAGGTTCTGTCACCCTCTTCGAGTCCAATGACGATCAAGAAATTCAACTTTTGAGGCAGAAGCTGGAGCAATCGCTTCTGCAGAGAACAAATGGAGACGATAATGGCTACCGCGGCTAAGAAAAGCGCCACTACCAGCAACGATGCCGGACGTATCAGTCAGGTGATCGGTGCCGTCGTCGACGTCACCTTCGAGGGCGAGCCGCCCGAAATTCTCTCGGCGCTCGAGACCGACAATGGCGGCAACCGCCTCGTCCTCGAGGTCGCCCAGCATCTCGGCGAGAGCACTGTCCGCACGATCGCGATGGATTCGACCGAAGGCCTCACCCGCGGCCAGCCCGTCACCGACACCGGCTCGCAGATCCGCATGCCGGTCGGCCCGATGACGCTGGGGCGGATCATGAACGTGATCGGCGAGCCGATCGACGAGCAGGGCCCGATCGGCCACACCGACACCGCCCCGATCCACGCCGAGGCGCCGCTCTTCGTCGACCAGTCGACCGAGACCAGCATCCTCGTCACCGGTATCAAGGTGATCGACCTGCTCGCGCCTTACGCCAAGGGCGGCAAGATCGGCCTGTTCGGCGGCGCCGGCGTCGGCAAGACCGTGCTCATCCAGGAGCTGATCAACAACATCGCCAAGGGCCATGGCGGCACCTCCGTGTTCGCCGGCGTCGGCGAGCGCACCCGCGAGGGCAACGATCTCTATCACGAGTTCCTCGACGCGGGCGTCATCGCCAAGGACAAGGACGGCAACCCGACACCCGAGGGCTCGAAGGTCGCGCTCGTCTTCGGCCAGATGAACGAGCCGCCGGGCGCGCGTGCCCGCGTTGGCCTCACCGGCCTGACGCTGGCCGAATATTTCCGCGACCAGGAAGGCCAGGACGTCCTGTTCTTCGTCG
>NZ_JBQTJC010000161.1:0-4472 GCF_052387495.1 Sphingosinicella sp.
GATGAAGAATTGGTAGCGGATGCCGTTGGCGGCGAGGATCACCGGCCCTTCGAAGGCGCCGTCGCGGACCAGCATCAGGATCGCGGCGGTGAGCAGCATTGTGCGGATGAAGAGATCGCGGTTCATCCGGAGCAGGGCGCCGAGCGCGCTGCGGTGCCAGGTGGCGCGGGCGAAGACGAGGCGGAAGCCCTGCCGCGCCGGCGCCGCGCGGGCGGCGATGAGCGCGAGCGCGAGCAGCTTGCCGCCTTCGGACAGCAAGGTGGCGAAGGCGACGCCGGCGACGCCCCAGCCGAAGCCGAGCACGAAAAGCAGGTCGAGGCCGATATGGATGAGGTTCGCCGCGACCTCGACGATTAGCACGGCGCGGACCTGCCGCCGCCCGATCAGCCAGCCGACCAGAGCGGCGTTGATGAGCCAGAGCAGCCCGCCCCAATAGCGGATCCCGACATAGGTGCGGGCGTGCTCCGCGACGCCGCCGCGGGCGTAGAGCAGCTCGAGCCCCGCCGGGATCGCGAGCGGCATCGCGGCGAGCAGCACCGCGGCGATGACGAGGCCGAGGCCGAGCGCGCGGGCCAGCGTCGCCGCCTGCGCCTCGGCGTCGCGGCGCCCGCTCGCCTGCGCGGTCAGGGCGATCGTGCCGGTGCGCAGGAAGTTGAAGACGACGAGCAGGCCCATCATGAACTTGGCGCCGAGCTCGACCCCGGCCTGCGCCTCGGCGTCGCCGAGCTGGCCGATCACCCAGAGATCGGCGAGGCCGAACAGAGCGGTGGCGACGTTGGTGAGCATCGCCGGCAACGCGATCGCCCAGATCGCGCGATGGAATCCGGGCGCGGGCGGAGCGGCGGCCAATGGGATCAGCCGTCGGTGAGCAGGTTCGCGATCACGGCGACGCCGCGCCAGAGATTTTCGAGGCGGAGATTCTCGTCCTCGGCATGCTGGTTGTTGTCGTGGTTCCACAAGGCGACGGTGACGCTCGGCGCGCCGCGCTCCTGGCGGATCAGGTAGAGCGGCAGGCTGCCGCCGAGGCTCGGCAGGAGAACGAACTCGCCCTGCGCGCGCATCGCTTGCGCAAGGCGCTGCGCGAAGGGGTGGTCGAGCGGGGTGCGCTCGGCGGGATAGCCGGGCTCGCGGGTGACGCGGGCGATGCGCTCGAAGCGGCGGCGTTCCGCCATCGTCGGCTCGCGGTCGAGCACTCCATAGCCCTGGGCGCGGATATGATCGATCACGCGCTGGACCTGGCGGTCGGGGGTGTTGCCGAGGACGAGGCGGAGATCGAGCGCGGCGGTCGCCTGGGTCGGGATGACGTTGCGCGAATTGGCGCCGACATCGGCGCTGCGCATGCCGTTGATGTTGAGCGAGGGCAGGTTGATCGCCTCGGTGAGGGTCGCGCCGCCGCCCTCGGTCCAGCCGAGGCCGAGCTCGGCGCGCAGCCGCTCATCGGGCGGCGGCACCGCGGCGATGGCCGCGCGCTCCGCCTCGGTCAGCGGAACCGCGTCGTCATAATAGCCGGGAATCGTCACCCGCCCGGTCGAGTCCTTCATCGAGGCGAGCAGCTCGGCGAGCATCAGCGCCGGATTGGGCGCCCAATTGCCGTAATGGCCGCTGTGAAGCGGGCGCGCCGGCCCATAGACCGTGACCTCCATGTTGACGTCGCCGCGCACGCCCAAAGTGAGCTGGGGCGGGCCGGACTGGTGGGCGGGACCGTCGACGATGATCCAGCCGTCGGAGCGCAAGGTGTCGCGGTGGCGGCGGAGCAAGGCGGCGAGATTGGGCGAGCCCGCTTCCTCCTCGCCCTCGAAGACGATCCTCAGGTTGAAGGCGGGCTGCCTTCCTTCGGCGCGGAGCGCGTCGATCGCGGCGAGGATCGCCATCACTCCGGCTTTGTCGTCCGACGCGCTGCGCGCGTAGATCCGCGCCTCGGCGCCCTCGCCGACCAGCCGCGGCTCGAACGGCGGCGTCACGGTCCAGTCCTCGGCCGTCACCGGCTGGCCGTCATAATGGGCGTAGATGACATGGGTGCGGGTCGCGCCCGGGACGAGCCACTCGCCGTAGATGAGCGGCGGCGCCGCGCCGTCCTCGCTCTCGAGCAGACGGGGATTGAGGTCCCGCCGCCGCATCATCGCCATGATGTGATCGGCGTTGCGGCGGATATCGGCGCGGTTCGAGGCGACGTTGGGAATCGCGAGCAAAGGCAGATATTCGTCGAGGATCGCCTGGCGGTTCGCATCGACCCACGCGCGCGGCTCGGCCGCGGCGGGGGCGGCGAGCAGGACGAAGAGAGGGATGAGCCAGCGCAGCATTTCTTGTCTCCCGCGATTGCCCGCGGGCTTGCTCCCACGCTAAGCCGGTGCGGTCAACCGCGTCAGGGGCCGCACCAAATGAAATTCTTCGTCGACACTGCCGACACCGCCGAGATCCGCGACCTGGCCGAAACCGGCTTGCTCGACGGCGTCACTACCAATCCCAGCCTCGTTCACAAATCGGGGCGGGATTTTATGGAGGTGGTGAAGGAGATTTGCGGGATCGTCCCCGGTCCGGTCTCGGCCGAGGTGGTCGCGCTCGATCATGACGGGATGATGCGCGAGGCCGAGATCCTGCGGAAAATCGCCGACAATATCGCGGTCAAGGTGCCGCTCACCGTGGACGGCCTCAAGACCTGCAAGAAGCTCACGAGCGACGGGACGATGGTCAACGTCACTTTGTGCTTCTCGGCCAACCAGGCCTTGCTCGCCGCCAAGGCGGGGGCGAGCTTCGTCTCGCCCTTCGTCGGCCGGCACGACGATGTCGGCTATCCGGGCATGGAGCTGATCGCCGACATCCGCCTGATCTACGACAATTACGATTTCAGGACGGAAATCCTCGTCGCCAGCGTGCGCAACCCGATCCATATCCACGACGCCGCCAAATTAGGCGCCGACGTGATGACCGCGCCGCCGGCGGTGATCCGCCAGCTCTTCAGGCACCCGCTCACCGACAACGGCATCAAGGCCTTCCTCGCCGATTGGGAGAAGACCGGGCAGAGCATCGGCTGAGCTGGCGCCGGGTCGGGCCGGCCGATCGGGTGGCGATCCGCCGGCCCTAGCCACCGGCCAAAGGTGGCTGCGCAAACAGTCTCTCCAAATCGAAAGAAGTGTCGGCGTATTTTAAAGTATTCATCGTAGAAAACGATCAGTCCGCCGCAACATCCTGCAAAGTATCGAGATAGCCCATCATTCTGAAGCTCGCCCAGCCGGCGCGCGAAATGACGAGATGGTCGTGCAGGCAGATGCCCATCATCCGGGCCGCTTCGGCGATTCGGCGTGTCGCATCGATGTCGCCCTGGCTTGGCTTTGGGCTTCCGGAAGGATGGTTGTGAACGAGGATGATCCCGGTGGCGCCCACTTCGAGCGCGCGCTTCACGACCTCGCGGGGATAGGCCGGGGCTTCACCCACCGTTCCTTCCCAGACGAGGTCGTCGTCGATCAGCTCGTTCTGGGAGCTCAGGAACAGGACACGAAAGCGCTCGTGGATCAGGTTCGCCATGTCCGCCCTGAGATAGTCGAGCAGCTGCTTGGAGGTCGAAACGACCGGGCGACGCGCCATCGGCAGACGCAGGCAATGGAGCAGGCCCGCCTGTACCTTCCCGAGAAACCGGGCGGGGCCCGGGCCGGTGATGCGGGCGCGATCTCTCATTCCGACGGAAAGCGCGGCGGCCAGCGATCCGAATTCGGCGATCAGGGCGTCGGACCAAATGGCCGCTTCGGCTGGCCAGGCAGGTCGGAGGAGCGAGTCCAGGAGGGATCGGCACCGTTCCGGATCATGCGCCGGCGATGTGCCACCGTCCCCAGCACGATCATCAGAAGGATCGGATAGCTCCAGATCGAAAGGACGACTGCATAGGCCCACGGTATCACTTGCGGGCGTAACAGCATCGCCAAGTGCCCGACCACGCCGAGCCCCAGGAGGGCGCTTACCCATATCGTCCAAAACCTATTGGCGCGCAACGCGAGGAGGACGAAGGCCAGGAAGACGAGGATATCGACAATGAAAACTCCAACCTCAACGCCCTGAAAGCGAACCGGGACAGCCGAATAGACGAGGAAGCTCGCGACGCATGAGGCGGCGTAGACGGCGGCGCCTACTCGCTCCGGGCCTCCTCCTGCGACGAAAGCGTAGATCGAGCATGCAAAAAGCAGCGCGAAGAAGAAGTAGTTCACCGCTTGACCGGATCATGATTGCACGGTCCGGTCAAGCGGGGCACTTGCCTACGCAACGGCGCGAATATGGGCGATCGGCGTAACCTCGTTCGTCCGCGCTTCGGTAAACGGATTGGGTTTGGGCACGGTGTCGCCGGAGCTCACTTCCTGAAGGCCGATCTGGGCTCGGGCGAGGTCGAGCGACTGGTGCGTCTCGACGACTCGGCGGCGCGCCAGCACGAGCGAGGCGAAGGCCTCGGCCGACTTGTCGAAGGCGTCCTGGCCGATCATCGCGGG
>NZ_JBQTJC010000162.1:0-4892 GCF_052387495.1 Sphingosinicella sp.
CACATGACAGCGCTCACCGGGGCGGGGCCGCCGCGGCGGTCCCAGCCCTACTCTTGTCCGCCCTCCGGCATGTCGCTCTCGTCCGGCCCGTCAAACCCCTCCTTCTTGCCCGCGCGCCGGTCCCGGATACGCTGGCGAAAGGCGGCGAGCCGCTTGAGCAAGGCCTCGCGCACCTCCGCGTTGGTCGCCACCTCCGCGTGCCGCGCCCGCCCCCCGCGACTACGCCCGCCGGCGGCGGCCGAGGCGGCGCGCTGGTTCATTTGGCTGATCCGGATCGCCTGGTCGACATTGACCTTCGGCAGCCGCCGTCCGCGCCTGGGCACGCCGGGATCGAGACTGGCGATCGTCGCGGCATTGAGCAGCTCCGGCACCCGCGCCTTGGCCTCCTCGAGCATCGCGTCCCAGCGCCGCGCGAACTCGGGATAATTGGCGCGGCGGTTGTAGAACGCTGTCGTCGACAGCCCCGCCGAATCGGCGGCGGCCCGCACGCACCCCGCCTCCCGCAGCCCCGCCAGAAACGCCGCCTCGGTCTCGGTATCCCACCGCCCCACCGCCGCCCGCACCATCTGCACACCCCCCGCCTTCGTCCGCCGCGCGATAAGCTCAGAACTCCCTCTCCCGCCTGCGGGAGAGGGCCGGGGTGAGGGCCTTTCCTTGAACGCCTCCAGCGCCCCCGCCCACTTCCCCGCGAACCCCGCATCCTTGATCCGATGATCGTAAGCCGTCCCCGGATCCACCCCCGCCCGCGCGGCCGAAGCCCGCACATTCCCCGTCCGCCTGAGCGCACGCAAAAACACCCCGCGCCAGGAGCGCGGCAGCTTCTTCGGCATGTCGATTGTCCTCGATTGAGCGCCAGCCCGGGCGGGCCACGGCCGAAACTGAAAAAAGCCGGCGCGTTTCCCGCACCGGCCTCGCCCCACTTCGTCATCCCGGACCAGATCCGGGATCCGCCTTCTTCTTCTTGAGAGCCGTAGGCGACTCGCACTTCTACAGCATGGGAGGAAAGTACCAGACCAGCGTCACGCTGTCAAGCAAATCTTTCCATGTTGGTACATTATGATGCTCAGAACCTCAACCCGCCTCAGTTCATCCACGTCTCAATTACGTCGATGCACCGACCCGGTTCGTCGCGCACTTCGTAAACCCAGAATCGCCGCACGTCCCAGCCCATCTCCATGAGCCGCATGTCGCGGAGCTGGTCGCGGCGGACGTGTTCACCATTCCAGTCCCGATGGTAGCGCTCGCCGTCGATTTCCACGTCCAGTCGGCGCCCATCCTGCGAGATGATCGCGAAATCTAGAATGTATTGGTCGAAATCATATTGCGGCACCGAGGGAATGCCAGCCCGCACGAGCATTTCGTAGAAAACATGCTCCCAGTCCGAAACGAGCTCGGGTCGCCCAACGGTCGGATAGATGGGAGACGCAGTCGGCTCACGGGTCTGCCCGCGCTGCTCGATCTCCAGCGCGCTCTCCCAGCTATCGCAATAAGTGACGAATTGTTTGAGGTACGTGACGTCACTCTGGGCGCAGGCGGCCTTGTCCCCGACGGTGACGACGCTGGCCCGCCCGCGCGTGATAGCGACGTTGAATAGGTGTCCGGACCTGCGGAGGAAGCCGAGCGCGCCTTCGGAAACTCCTCCGGAGACAACCGGCGAGAAAATCATGAGGTCGCGTTCGTCGCCCTGGAACTTGTGGGCCGTGTCGGACAGGAACTCCCGCGCGGCAAGGATCGTCGCAAGCACGCCGTCTCGCGAAACAAGGTCCCTGATGCGGCGCGCCTGCGCCCTGAATGGAGTGACAACACCGATCGACCCCGGATAGCGTTGTTCGATGGCCAGCCGGCGAAGCTCGTCGACGACAGCTGTGGCTTCCTTGTCGTTGACGGCGCCCCCATCGGTCGGGCGAACCACCTTGCCCTTCACGTCGATCCAGCGAAGCGCGGGCTGCCCATGCCGATGCAACAGGCTATAATCCGTCGCGACGCGCAGGCCACCGCCGTAGAACTGCTGGTTAGAGAATCGAATGATCGCTTCGTGGGAGCGATGATGATCCCTCAATGTGACCACCGAATCTGCGGGCACCCGGCTTTGCCCTAGCTCGTAGAGGCTGACAGCCCGGTAGCTCCAGCCCGCTCCGGGGTCGTCGAGCACGCCGTGGCGAACCATGAAGGCTTGGTCCTTGTCGGCGGTGAGCCTGCTGATGTGCCGGAGCTGCTGCGGATCGCCGATGATGACGGCGCGCTTCGCGCGGAAGAGCAAAGGCAGGACTGAGGCAATGTCGCACTGGCTCGCCTCGTCGACGACAACGAGGTCGAACAATGCACTTTCGAACGGAACGCGACCTTTCGCCGACAACGAGGTCACCGCCCACCCAGGCATTACGTTGGCGACTTGGGCAGCTAGACGATAATAGCGAGACCAGATTTCCCGGCTGATCTGACCACCGCCCTCCTGAGTATTGGCGATGGTACGCAGCAGCGCGATATAGTCACCGAGCGCCTTGCGCTCGGCCGAGCTCAGGCGCTCGCCCATCGATGCGAGCCAACCCTCCCATGCCGCGTGCGATGCATTCGACAGGTCCGCGAGGCGGTCAACGCGCTCGCGTGTAAGATCGGCAGGATCGCCGAGGGCGAGCAACTCGGCGCGCAAGGCGTGATATTCACTGGCCGCCGCAGCGGCGTCGAGGCGCGGCTGCAGGGCTTCGCACCAGTGTGAGCTGATGCCCGGATCATCGGGACAGGGCATTACACCGAGGCGCTCGGCCAGCGCATTCGCACCGAAGGCTGCGCTGGCGAAACGCGCGAGCCGATCCTTCTGGAAAATCGACCAGAGCAAACGAACGAACAATCCTTGGCGCGATCGATCGGCTCGGCCTGCAGCCTCCACGAGCGCTTGGACGACTTGCTCGGCGCCGGCGATGTCAAAGGCTGTCAGGTCGGCAAATTTCTCTTCTCCAAGCAACTGCCGCGCCGCTTCAGCCCTCTGCTCGGCGGCATCCGTCAGGTTGCGCGCAATTCGCAGTCGCTCGATGCGGGAGTCGAGATCGGCAAGTGCGGTGCCGATCCGGGCGACCTCCTGACGCGCCTTTTCGGCGACTGCGCGCTCGGTGGCATTCGAGCGGACCGACAATATTGACGCCAACTGGTCGGCCGTGCCCTCGCGCGGAGTACGACCTCCCAAACGCATCAGGACAGGCCGCGTCGCGAGACCATTGACCCGCTCCTCCACGACATCGACGGCCTTGTTGTTCTTGCTGGCGAACAGGACCTTGAGGCCATGATAGGCCGCATTGACGATGATCGCCGTCACAACCTGCGACTTGCCGGTACCGGGCGGCCCAGTGATCACGGTGAGCGGGGACGAAAGCGCGCTCCGGATCGCGTCCCGCTGCTCGGCGTTCAACGGCGCTGCCTCTAGAATCGGCTGAGCAAAGGGTTCCGCCGCGGATGGGGCGCCGGCGATCATCACACCGAGCGCACTCTGTTCGATCGCCTTGTCAAGCACCGCCTGAAGGTTGCGCAGCTCGGTTTCCAGGCCGACCGTGAAGGGTTCACGATCGGCGAGAACGATTGCGGCGCGGTTGAATATGGCGATCTGTCGGTCGTCGAACTCCGGGCTGGTGGTTGAGAGGGCGTCTGGGTCCGGGGACTCTGCCCAAGGCCAGTCCGGCCGAACGGACGCAAGTTGTGCGCCAAGATCGGCGGGATCCAAGTCCTCGGCAGTATCGATGCCCAGAATTTCGGAAAGCTCGGCCGCCTCCTCCAACGGATTGGTATCCCCGGCAAAACGCTCGAGCAGCTTCATGTTGAGCACCGGCTCATTGAAGAAGGTCGGCATCTCAGCATCAACATCGAGCGGCCAAAGCAGCACCGGCTCGACAAAAGCGCCGGTCCAGCCGGTGCGGCTGCGTGCCTGCCGCCAAGCGAGCGGCCAGCCGAGCCAAAGCGTCTTTGTCTTCGCTTCGCGCCGCTGCCGTCCCAACAGACGATCGACGCCTTCAGCCGCTGCCCATTCAATTTCGGGCGACGCATCGAGCGGCATTGAAGGTAGCAATGCGTAGTCGAGGTCGTATCGGCTCTCGGCGAACACGGAGACACCAACGCCAGCGTCGGACGCGAGGCAATCGAGATAGTAGCGGAACAAAGCTGCGTAGCGGTTGGGCTTCGCCGTCTCTTCAGGTTTGGGCCCTTGGGCGCCGCCGGCGAGGGCCCAGCGATGGCCGGGCAATTTGGTCACCCTACCACGAAGTGGGCCGTACAAGGCAGCATTGACCTCGGCTCGTGATACCCCCAGCCGTGTGGCAATTTCGGCTGCCTTCAGCGAGCCACCCTTCGACAGCAGTTCCAGAACGCGAGCGCTTAAGTTCACAAGCCCCTCCGGGGCCCACATTGGTCACAAGCTCCGGAAATGAAAAGGGCCGCCTCGCGGCGGCCCTTAGCTGTCTTCAGTCGGCACAAAGTACCACTCGGGGACGAAGGCGTTATCCCAAAAGCTCCTGCTCGAGCTTCTTGGCCATCTCTTCGATGTTCTCCGGCGGCCATCCGGGGATGTCCATCCCAAGCCGGAGGCCCATCGAAGCGAGGACTTCCTTGATTTCGTTGAGCGACTTGCGGCCAAAATTGGGAGTCCGGAGCATCTCCGCTTCCGTCTTTTGGACCAAATCCCCGATATAGATAATATTGTCGTTCTTCAGGCAGTTGGCGCTGCGCACGCTCAGCTCCAGCTCGTCCACCTTCTTGAGCAGATAGCGGTTGAGCTGGTTGGCGTCGGCTTCGCTCTGCTCGGCGCTCGGCACGGCGATGCCGGCCATCGTCGGCACGCTGACCATGCCCTCGTCGAAATGGACGAACAGCTGCAGCTGGTCCTGGAGGATCCGCGCCGCGTAAGCCAG
>NZ_JBQTJC010000163.1:0-4506 GCF_052387495.1 Sphingosinicella sp.
ACCCTTCATCCAAGTCAGAACATGCCGCAAAGCAGGGGTAATCGATGAAGGCGACGATCGAACGGGCCACGTTGCTGAAGGGCCTGGGTCACGTCCATTCCGTGGTGGAGCGCAGGAACACGATTCCGATCCTCTCGAACGTCCTGATCGAGGCGGACGTCGAGAGCGGCATCCGTCTGATGGCGACCGATCTCGACCTCCAGATCAACGAGACGGTCGAGGCCAATGTCACCGAGCCGGGGGCGACCACCGTCCCGGCCCACACCCTGTTCGACATCGTCCGCAAGCTGCCGGAAGGAAGCCAGGTCGAGCTGATCGCCGCCGAGGGGCGGATGCAGGTCAATGCCGGCCGCGCCCGTTTCACGCTGTCGACCCTGCCGCGCGACGATTTTCCGGTGATCGCCGAGGGGGAATTGCCGACCCAGTTCGAGCTCCCCGCCGCGACCCTGCGCCAGATCATCGACAAGACCAAATTCGCCATCTCCACCGAGGAGACGCGCTATTACCTCAACGGCATCTACCTGCACGTCTCGGACGAGGCGCAGCCGGTGCTGAAGGCGGCGGCGACCGACGGCCATCGGCTCGCCCGGGTCACCGTGCCGCGGCCGGAGGGCGCGCAAGGCATGCCCGGGGTGATCATTCCGCGCAAATGCGTCGCCGAGCTCAGGAAGCTGCTCGACGAGGTCGACGGCACCGTACAGGTCTCGCTGTCCGATTCGAAGATCCGCTTCGGCCTCGGCAATGCGGTGCTGACCTCGAAGCTGATCGACGGCACCTTCCCCGATTACAGCCGCGTCATCCCGACCGCGAACGACAAGCTGCTCAAGATCGACCCGCGTGGCTTCGAGGAGGGCGTCGACCGCGTCTCGACCATCGCCAGCGAGCGCACCCGCGCGGTCAAGATGACGCTGGACCGGGACCGCATCACGCTCTCGGTGACCAGTCCCGAAAACGGAACTGCGGCCGAGGAGGTCCCCGCCGATTATGGCGCGGACAGCTTCGAGATCGGCTTCAACGCCCGCTATCTGCTCGACATATTGGGCCAGATCGAGGGCGACACGGTCGAGGTTCACCTTGCCGACGCTGCGGCGCCCACCTTGCTCAGGGAGAACGACAAGGCGCCGGCGCTCTACGTACTGATGCCGATGCGGGTCTAGCAAGACCAGCAACGACCCGGCAGCGTGAACTTAGTTCGGGCTAGCCACTGCCGGGCTTTTATAACAAGCTCGCCGAGCAGTCGGTGACGCCCGAGTGCTTGTCTCTTGCACACTCGCTTCGGGGGTTGCTAGGGCACCGCCATGAACCCGAATCGATCGGATAAAATCAAGCGAGCAGTGCAGCTTAAGCAACAAGGCCTTACGCTGAAGGTCGTTGCCGTGCGCCTTGGCGTTAGCGAGGGAGAAGCTTCAAGGCTCGTAAAGGAAGGGGCGTCCTTAGGTGGTGCGTCCAACACCATCGGTGAAACCGGTTTCGTGGGGTGGCAAACCGTACCCTGACCCGTGTGGCCTCTGCCTGTCTTCCACTGATGGCTCAGTTTGAAATCGACCCCGCAGATGACGAATGAGCGCTATGACTATCAGCATGGAAATGACCGCACCGGTGTCTGCTAGCCAATCGCTTAATTGGGCGTCCCGATTGAGCGTCGGTATCATTTGAGCAAACTCGATTGCCGCCCCGACGCCGGAGAGCGCGGTCCCCAGCCAAAGCAGGCGGGCTTTCGGATAGGCGGCTGCACCTAAGAGCGTCAGCACGACGAAAGCCAGAATGTGCAGGATCGCGTCGGAAGGTTCGTAAGGAAACGGCGGTGGCTTCGGCAGCAGCGCCATCACCACCGCGAAAGTCATGGCGGACCAGAACGCAAATCGGGCGATCACGCCGCGTGCTTGCCGCAAGGCCCACTTTTGGCAGGGGTCCGTTCCTCACCCGTCGCGATATTGTCGATCATCGTCGCTAGCCAATTCAGATTGCGGGGGCGTTCGGGGTGCTGCTCTGCCATGTTTCCCAATATGGCAAGCGACGAACCTATTCGCTAGCCGGAGGCGATTGGAACTCCCCCCTACCGTATCACGTCGTAGGCCGACGATCCGTCCCCGGCTCCGAATCCGCACGGACCAAGAAGCTGTCTTGATTCGGGATTTCCGGCGGGGTACACACCAAGCTTCGAGGCCATGCCCGGCCCCGCCGTTCGCCCCTATGGACGGCGGGGCCATTTCATCCTGGCAGATTGATCTGAGGCGCTACGCTCATCCCTATTCGTTGACTTTTTGCCGCCTCGCTGCTAGTGGCGCGGGCTTCCCCGCAGACCTGAATTTAGGAATTGGAGCTGCCGTATGGCGCGCGTAACCGTCGAAGATTGTGTCGACAAAGTCCCGAACCGCTTCGAGCTCGTCCTCCTCTCCGCGCAGCGCGCGCGGCAGATTTCGGGCGGCGCCGAGCTCACCATCGATCGCGACCGCGACAAAAATCCGGTCGTCGCGCTGCGCGAAGTGGCCGAGCAGACGGTGAAGCCGAGGGATCTCCAGGAAGCGTTGATCAGCGGCCTGCAGAAGGTCCAGGTCGACGAGGACGACGTCGCTGACGAGGTCGGCTCGCTCGCCCAGTCGGCCGAGGCGCTCCGCCTCACCGCGGCGGCGCCGCAGCGCAACACCACTAGCGGCGCCGACTACGAGGGCTGAGGTCTCGGGCTAGCTCTCGCGCGGGAGCGCGGAGCGGTCCACCCACTCCATCTCGCCCAAAGCGAGCGCGCGGCCGTCGGCCGCGCGCACCGTCATCGGCGCGATCGGGCGGCGGCTCTGGCGGTCGACCAGGACCGGGTTGCTCGGCGCTTCCGAGATCCAGCGCTCGCCCCATTGGCGGAGCGAGATCAGCACCGGGAGCAGGTCGCGCCCCTTTTCGGTCAGCATATAGGCGATCTTGCGCCGGTCCGCCGGATCGGGCTCGCGGGCCAATATGCCGTGCTCGACCAGCCGGCCGAGCCGGTTGGAGAGGATGTTGCGCGCGATCTGCAGCGTCGACTGGAACTCCTCGAAATGATGGAGGCCGTTGAACGCACCGCGCAGGATCAGGAAGGACCAGCGCTCGCCCACCGCCTCGAGGGCGGCGGCGATCGAGCATTGCCGCAGAAGCTCGCGATGTCGCTCGATATCCAGCACGCCTCATCCTACCCCCCGAGCCGGAGACATGCCAGCGCGGCGTTCGCGCGCCTTTTCTGTTGCATCGGATGGCGGCGGCACCCCATCTAAGGGCCGTGCTCAGGCAGTATGAACTGGTCGAGAAGGTCAAGGGCTACGACCCGGACGCCGACGAGGCGCTGATCAACCGCGCCTATGTCTTCTCGATGAAGGCGCACGGCTCCCAGACCCGTGCCTCGGGCGACCCCTATTACAGCCACCCGATCGAGGTCGCCGGCATCCTCACCGACCTCCACCTCGACGACGAGACGATCGTCACCGCGATCCTCCACGACACGATCGAGGATACGCTCGCGACGCCCGAGGAGATCCGGAAGCATTTCGGCAAGAACGTCGCCCGGCTGGTCGACGGGGTCACCAAGCTCTCCAAGATCGAGGCGCAGAGCGAGAGCCAGCGCGCGGCGGAAAATCTGCGCAAGTTTCTGCTCGCCATGTCGGACGACATTCGCGTCCTGCTGGTGAAGCTCGCCGACCGGCTGCACAATATGCGCACGCTCCACCACATCAAGGATGGGGAAAAACGCAGGCGGATCGCCCGCGAGACGATGGACATCTACGCCCCGCTCGCCGAGCGGATCGGCATGTACGAGTTCATGATCGAGATGCAGACGCTCGCGTTCAAGGAGCTGGAGCCCGACGCCTACGAATCGATCACCAAGCGCCTCGCCCAGCTTCACAAGGGCGGCGGCGGCGACCTCATCCAGCGCATCGGCCGCGGCATCAAGGCGCATCTCGAGGCGAACGGGATCGAGGCCGAGGTGCAGGGGCGCGAGAAGCATCCCTATTCGATCTGGCGCAAGATGGCCGAGCGGCACGTCAGCTTCGAGCAGCTCTCGGACGTGATGGCCTTCCGCTGCATCGTCGGCAGCGTCGAGGATTGCTACCGCACGCTCGGCCTCATCCACCAGCGCTGGCCGGTCGTGCCGGGACGCTTCAAGGACTTCATCTCGACGCCGAAGCGCAACGGCTACCGCTCGATCCACACCACCATCATCCATGACGAGCAGATGCGGATCGAGATCCAGATCCGCACCATGGAGATGCATGCCCAGGCCGAGAAGGGGCTGGCCGCCCACTGGGCCTACAAGGAAGGCGTCGCCGAAGCGGCCTCGGACCATCCCTGGATAAACGACCTGGTCGAAATCCTCGACCATGCGGGAAGCGCCGAGGAGCTGCTCGAGCATACCCGCATGGCGATGTACCAGGACCGAATCTTCGCCTTTACGCCCAAGGGCGAGCTGATCCAGCTGCCCAAAGGCGCGACCCCGATCGACTTCGCCTATGCGGTCCACACCGATCTGGGCGACCAGACGGT
>NZ_JBQTJC010000164.1:0-5632 GCF_052387495.1 Sphingosinicella sp.
CGCCGAGATTGGCGCCGCGATTGACCCCGGAAAGGATCAGATCGGGCTGCACCTCCTTCATGATGTGGGCGAGGCCCATCATCACCGCGTCGGTCGGCGTGCCGGTGACGCAGAAGCGCTGCTCGCCTAATTTGCGCAGCCGGATCGGCACGGTGAGGGTGAGCGAATGGCCCGCGCCCGATTGCTCCTCGGTCGGGGCAACCACCCAGATTTCGTCGGAGAGCCCGCGCGCGATTCCCTCCAGCACCTTCAGCCCCGGCGCGTTCACGCCGTCGTCGTTGGTGAGCAGGATGCGCATCGAGGGGCCGATATGCCGGGACGGCGCGGCGGCGGCAACCACCGCGCCGCTCTTTCGTTGGTCGGCTGGAGCAAAATGGAGCATCAGATGCAGGTCCCCAACAACAGCGTCGTGCTGGTCGCCGACGGCCGCAAATCCCTCTTCTTCCGCAACCAGGGCGACGCCGAGTTCCTCAACCTCAGCGTCGAAAAGAAGGAGGTGCAGGACAATCCGCCGGATCGGGAGCAGGGGAGTGACACGGCAGGGCGGGCCTTTACCGCCGCCGGCTCGCCTCGAACCGGCGGCGCGGTAAGCCAGGGCGCGAACAACCGCAGCGCCTATGAGGAGACCGACTTTCATCAGCTGGGCGAGGATCGCTTCGCCGCCGAGATCGCGGAGCGGCTGAACAGCCGCGCGCTCGACAACGATTATGACGCGCTCGTCGTGGTCGCCCCGCCGCGCACCCTGGGCGAGCTCAGGAAGCATTACCACAAGGAGGTCGAGCGGCGCCTGGTCGGCGAGATCCCGAAGGATCTGGTCAACGTCCCCGTCGACGAGATCGAGCGCATTCTCCGCGCCGAATAGCCACAAAGAAAAGGCCCCGCCGCGGACGAACCGGGCGGGGCCGAATGGGCTCGGGCTTGCCAGCTCAGGCTTTGCGCCTGCCGAGCCGCTTTCTCGCGATCAGCGTCGCCGCGGCGGCGCCGAAGAGGAGGATCATCGGCGGCGCCGGAACGGGCGTGCCGCCCGTCGAGCTCGATGTGCTGCCGCCGCTTGACGTGGACGACGAGGTCGAGCTCGAAGTGGAGCTCGCCGAGCTGCTGCTCGACGACGTGCTGCTCGAGGTCGAGGTGCCGCCGCCGAAGCTCGACGAGGAGGAGGTCGTCGAAACCGTGCCCGACGAGGTCGAGCTGCCGCCAGTCGACGTCGAGGTGGCGCTGCCGCCCGTCGACGTGGAGCTACCGCCGGTCGAGGTCGAGCTGGAGACGCCGCTGGACGTCGAAACGCCGCTGGACGTTGAGACGCCGCTCGAGGTCGAGACGTTGCCCGACGAGGTCGAGACGCCGCTCGACGTGGAGGTCGAGACGGTGACGTGAGTGCTGCCACCGGACGTGCTGCCGCCGAAGAAGCCGCCCGAGAAGAAGCCGCCGCCGAAGCCGAAGCCGCCGGACGAGCCGCCGACCACGATCGGTACGCCGCTCGAACCGCTGCTGCCCACCGCGACGGGCGGCGGGGGAGGCGGCGCGAACACCGGCGGAATGATCATCCGCGTCGTCGTCGCGGCGCCGGCGGCCGGCGCGCATTCGACGCGGCGAACGGTGCGGCGGACGACGCGGCGCTGCGCGGTCGACCGGCGGGCCTGCGCCGTGCGGGCCTTTGCCTGCTTGACGATCGCGGGACGGGGCGGCGGATTCTCGGCGAGGGAGACCGCGCTGCCGCCGATGATGGCGCCGCCGCAGGTGCAGGCGCAGAGTTTTGCCAAAGCCATTCGTACCGACATGTTCAGCATCCTGTTCCTGGCCGGACCATGACGGGAATTGGTTGTCTGCCAATATCCATCGCCGGCGTGGCCTAAAGATCAGATGCAAACGAGAGGTTTAAGTGCAAGCGCGTTAACCATCTTCATGCCCGGAAACGGCTGGATTCAGGCCTTCCGGCGGGCTTCCGTCCCATTACTGTACAGCTTGCGGAGGCGAGTGAACGAGGATCCGCCGCGAACTTTCGCCGATCCTGGTTAACAGGAATGGCCGAATCGCGGCGCGGCCCCGAGTCGGTGAGCCTGACGCCTGCAGTGCGGCCTCGCTGCGACAGTTCGCCGAAACGATTTCCTGCCCGCTTTGAGTGACTTGTATGGGACTTGCGGCGAAGCTATAGGCGCGCTGGGGCGGGAGGCGTGAAAACAATAGTCTGATAGGGCAGGCCCGCGCCCCCTGGTTCGAACCCCCGGCATCAGCCGGGAGATCGAGGAGTGGAGGGGTAATGGCTACGCTTCATAGTGACGCTTTGAATTCCCAGTTTTCCGCCGGCTACCGGCCAAGCGCCAACGAAGAATTCATGAACCCCGAGCAGGTCGCCTATTTCAGGATGAAGCTGCTCGGCTGGAAGGACGCCATCGTCAGGGAATCGCGCGAGACGATGGCGGCATTGGCGAACGGCCCGATCCAGGAGGCTGATCTGACCGACCGCGCATCGAGCGAGACGGATTGGGGAATCCATCTTCGCACCCGCGACCGCCAGCGCAAGCTGATCGCCAAGATCGATTCGGCGCTGCGCCGCATCGACGCCGGCGAATACGGCTTTTGCGAGGTGACTGGCGAGCCGATCAGCCTCGCCCGGCTGGAGGCGCGGCCGATCGCGACGATGACGGTCGAGGCGCAGGAGCGGCACGAGCGCAACGAGCGCATCTCCCGCGACGATTGAGTTCCTGACAATGAAAACGCCGCCCCGATTGGCCGGGGCGGCGGTTCGCCCGCATTGGAGGGTGCGGGTCCCGTCGAGGGTGCTCGGGCTACAACCCGGCAATCTCCTCCTTGATCTTCAGCTTCTCCTTCTTCAGTCGGCTCAATGTCGCCATGTCCGGCATTGGACGGTGGGCCTCTTCATCGATCTGGGCTTCGAGCCCCGCATGCTTGGCCTGCAATGCCGAAACGTGCGCCTGATGCATTCCGATCTCCTCTTCCTGCCGATCCATCTATCTAACCATCGTGGGCGGCTTTTGTCTCCCCCATGCGGGGCCAATCCGACGGATATGTACGTCGCCCCGCCGAAGGTCTATTCTCCGGCGCATCGACGAGAGGAGGGACGCCTATGGAAAGGACCGACTCGGAAACCCAGCATCAGGGTGTGCAGGATCCCGGAGCGCGACTCGCGGTCCTGCGCACCGAACACAGGGATCTCGATACGGCCATCGACGCGCTCCGAAGCATGGCCGCGCCGGATCAGCTCCAGCTCGCAAGGCTCAAGAAGCGCAAGCTGCGCCTCAAGGACGAGATCGCGGTGCTGGAGGATATGCGGGTTCCCGACATCATCGCCTGAGAGCGGCGGGCGCGCCGTCGCCCGATTCCGGGACACCTGCCCGAATCTTTGCAATTCCCCGCTCGGCCGGGCTGTGGCAGCTTCAACCTCGTGAACGCGGAAGCAAACCAAGTGACGGCCAAATGGGTCGACGGTCTCTATATTGAGGCGATGGTGCTCGCCGACGAGGCGCGCTCCTATTTCGACCGCGAGGCGCGCGACGACCGGCTGCTGCTCGCGCCGATCGACCGGGTCGCCTTTTCCTGCGAGTCGCTCAAAGTGACGACCCGGCTGATGCACGTCATCGCCTGGCTGCTTACCCAGCGCGCCGTCGCTGCGGGTGAATTGAGCCGCGCCCAGGCCGGCTCGGCCGAGCGTCGGCTCGGCGCCGCCACGGCGAGCGATCAGGTGCTGCTTCCCAAGCTCCCCGAGACCGCCTCCGAGCTGATCCGCGCCAGCGAGGATCTTTACGAGCGGGTCCAGCGGCTCGATCAGGGGCGGTTCGGCGACGCCGCGCCGCCCAGCCCGGCGCGCAGCCTCTTGAGCCGGCTGGAGCGTTCGCTCTAGAGCCTCGTTCTTACCTGGCGAGGAGCTATCAATGTCCGAGAAGATGAAAGGCGGCTGCGCCTGCGGCCGCATCCGCTTCGAGGCGAGGGTCGAGAAGGACGACGCCTATCTCTGCCACTGCCGGATGTGCCAGCGCGCGACGGGCAGCGTCTCGATCGCCTTCATGAACATCAGGAAAGCAGACATGACCTGGGCGCGCGAGCCGGACTGGTATCAGAGCTCGCCGATCGCGCAGCGGCCCTATTGCCGCGAGTGCGGGACCTCGCTCGGCTTCTCCCACCCCGATCATGACAAGATGGACCTGACCGTCGCCTCGTTCGACGATCCTTCCCGCTTCCGTCCGACCTCGCATTTCGGCGCCGAGGCCATGCACCGCGCCTGGCTCGACACGACCGGCCTGCCGGAGATGCGCGCGGACCAATATCAGCCGCTGATCGAGCGCTGGGCGAAGGCCGGTGTCGACATCACCCGCTAGGCACGATTTCACCGCGCCGGACGGCGAGGAGCTCGCCTGGCACGAGCTGGGCGAGGGCAGGGCGGTCGTCCTGCTCCACGGCCTGTTCTCCGACGCCTACACCAACTGGGTCCGCTACGGCCACGCCGCGACGATCGCGGCGCGGGGCTTCCGCGTGATCATGCCGGACCTGCGCGCGCACGGGACGAGCGCGAAGCCACACCATCCGCGCGCCTATCCCCCGGGCGTCCTCGCCGCGGACGGGCTCGCGCTGATCGCGCATCTCGGCCTCGCCGATTACGACCTCGGCGGCTATTCGCTGGGCGCGCGGACGGCGGTGCGGATGATGGTCGAGGGCGCGCGGCCGCGGCGACTGATCGTCAGCGGCATGGGTCTGTCCGGCCTGCTCGACACCGGCGCCCGCTCGGCTCATTTCAAGGCGATCCTCAAGGGGCTCGGCACGCACGAGCGCGGGTCGCCCGAATGGTATGCCGAGGCCTTTCTCAAGACCACCGGGGGCGACCCGCTGGCGCTGCTGCCCTTGCTCGACAGCTTCGTCGACACCAGCGAGGCGGAGCTGCGCGCGATCGACACGGAGACCCTCGTCGTGCAGGGCGCGGAGGATGACGACAACGGCTCGGCCGAGGCTCTCGCCGCCCTGCTTCCCAATGCGCGCTTCGTCGAGGTGCCCGGCAATCACATGAGCGCGGTGACCAAGGCGGAACTCGGAGAGGCCTTCGCCGATTTCCTCCAAAGTTGACCCTCTCCCGACAGGGGTTCAATAGCAGCGCAGCCACCGCCGAAACGAGGATGCAGCCATGAAAAGCAGCGTTTCCGCCATCGCCCTTGCCTTCACCTTCTGCGCCGCCAGCATCGGCGCCGCCGCCATGGCGAGCGGGCAGAACCCGCCGACCACGACGCAAGGCACAGCGCGCTCCGCGGCGCCGCCGACCAAGGCCGAGGCTGAAGCGTTCGTAGCCCGGGCCGAGCGCGAGCTGGCCGAATTCTCGGTGATCAACGCCCGCGCGCAATGGGTGAACGCGACCTACATCACCCAGGATACCGACGCGCTCGCCGCCTATTTCGGCACGATCGGAACGCAGATGGGCGTGCGCTTCGCGAGCGAGGCGGCGCGCTACATGACCGCGCCCGGGATCGACGCCGACACCCGCCGCAAGCTCAACCTGCTGCGGCTCGGCCTCACCCTGCCGGCGCCGACCACCGAGGGCGCCGCCGCCGAATTGAACCGCATCTCGACCGATCTCCAGTCACAATATGGCCGCGGCCGGGGGACGATGAACGGCGAGACGCTGACCGGC
>NZ_JBQTJC010000165.1:0-15154 GCF_052387495.1 Sphingosinicella sp.
AAATTCTTTCATCTCGGCCAGTGCCACCGCTCCGCTGGCGGGCCGAGTCCTCGTACTCATGTCCCACACTCCTTTTGCCCTGGGTGGGATCATGCACTGGGACGACTTACCAGGCCGTTAACCAGAAACCCGCTCCCCGTTCAGAATTGAATCAGAGTTCGATTCCGCGGGCAATCGCAAAACTACGCCTTTCGTCGCACGGACACGAACCTGTCGCCGAACGGCAACAGGGCCATGATGCGGATCGGCGGAAAGCCGCGACATTTGCGTTGCCGAAACGAGCCCGTGCCGCAGCCGCAACTGTGGATATCTCCGCTATCGGAGCGCGATGACGCGCGCCGCGGCGGCTGCTATGCCCCGTTTCGTGGGCGGGAATCGCGAACCCGGCGATGCTCGGAAAGAGCCGGAAGAGCTGCTCGGCGAAGCCGATGCGGTCGGCTATCGCCGGCCGTTGCCCGGCTTTTCGATGAACGCGCCGGAGCTTTCTGCGAACGACCCCGCGCGGCAAGGCTTTTCCCTGAATGCTGGGTTAACAGGCGGCATGGACAAGCTGCTTGCCGAGGGCGATGCGCGCCGGCTGCCGGACCTCGGCATCGCCCTGAAGTCGATCCTCGGCTTCTGGCTACTCTATATCGGCCTGATCACGCTTCGCGCGCTCGTCCTTCAATATCCCGATTTCTGGGCGATGCTGGGGCGGCGCTGCTTTGTCGTGCTGGCCGGCATGGCGCTCACCTTCCTCGTTTACCTGGCGATGCGCCTCGTCGCGAAGCGGGGCCTCGCCGCCAAAGCCGGGCTCGCCGCCCTGCTCTGCCTGCCCGTTTCGCTGCTGTTCACCGCGTTCAACTACTATGTCTTTTACGTCTACGCCCCGCTCGACGCCGTCAAAATGGAGCAGGAACGCAACGCGATGGGCTGGAGCCCGCTGGAGATGGCGGCGCGATCGATCCTCGAAACTTCCCTCTCCTGGTTCTTCCTGTTCGCGGCCTGGGCCGCCTTCTACGTCGCGATGAGCTATGCGCGGCAGCTGCGCGCCGCCGACCGCCGCGCCGGGGCGCTGGCGCGCGAGGCGCAGGAGGCGCAGCTCCGCGCGCTCCGCTACCAGATCAATCCGCATTTTTTGTTCAATACGCTCAATTCGCTCTCTTCGCTGATCATGTCGCAGAAGACCGAGGTCGCCGAGCGGATGCTGATGAACCTTTCCACCTTCTTTCGCGCCACCTTGTCGGCCGATCCGACCGCCGACGTGCCGCTGGAGGAGGAGATCAAGCTTCAGCGCCTCTATCTCGATATCGAGCAGATCCGCTTCCCCAAGCGCCTCTCCGTCGAGGTCGAGGTGCCGGACAATCTGCTCCTTGCGCGGGTCCCGATCCTGATCCTTCAGCCCATCGTCGAGAATGCGGTCAAATATGGCGTCGCCAAATCGAGGAAGCCGGTGACGGTGCGCATCCAGGCTTATGAGGAGGCCGGCCGGCTGCACATCAAGGTCAAGGACGACGGCGAGGCGGCCCCGCCGGGGAACGGCGAGGATGGCGGCACGGGCGTCGGCCTCGCCAATGTCTGCGATCGGTTGACCGCGCGCTACGGCGCCAAGGCGGGGTGCCTTTACGGCGCCGATCCCGACGGCGGCTACACCGTCCACCTCTTCATGCCCGTGGTGCGCGAATGAGCGACGTCCGGGACCTTCGCATCCTCGTCGTCGACGACGAGCCGCTCGCGGTTGAGCGGCTCCAGCTGCTGCTCGCCCGGCTGCCGGGGGTGACCGTGGCCGGCACCGCCAATGACGGCGAGGCGGCGCTCCGCATCGCCCAGGCGGTCGCGCCCGATCTCGTCCTGCTCGACATCGCCATGCCCGGGATGGACGGAATCGACGTCGCCCGCGCCCTTTCCGAAAGCGCGGTCGATCCGGCGATCGTGTTCGTCACCGCCTTCGACAATTTCGCGGTGGCCGCATTCGACGTCGCGGCGATCGACTATCTGATGAAGCCGGTCCAGCCCGACCGGCTGGAGCGGGCGCTCGATCGGGTCCGCGCCCATCTCGCCGGCGGCGGCCGCGAAGCGCGCCCGGCGGCGGCCTATGTCGAGGAATTTTGGGTGCCCGACCATAGCGGGCTGGTCCGCATCGCGGCACGCGACATCGAGCGGATCACCGCCGAGCGCGACTATATGCGGCTCCACGTGGGCCAGCGCTCGTGGCTGATCCACCGCACCATCGCCAAGCTCGAGGAAGAGCTCGATCCGGCGATGTTCATCCGCGTCCACCGCTCCGTCATGCTCCGCCGCGACACGATCACCGGCCTCTACCGCGACGAGGCGGCGCACTGGACGGCGCGGCTGAAAGACGGCGGCGAGCAGCGGATTGGACGCTCCTATGTCGACGCGGTGAAACGCTTCGCCGGCCGCGGCTAAGCTTAATAAAAGAGTAACTCTCCGTAATCACTCGAATGAACGTTCTCGTCCTTTGGAAATTGCGGTAATAGTCCGGCATCTCCGGCGGAAGGGGAGATGTGATGCATGTTCTTTGCCTGTTCGGCTTTCATCGCCGTTCGCGTGGTCGCGCGCATATAGATGAACGGGGCGTCGTCAGTGTTTGCCGCCGGTGCGGCGTCGCGATGCGGCGCGGGCGCGACGGGATCTGGCGGGTCGGCAAGGACGAACCCGCCACCTGACCGCCCGTCGCACCGAAGCTAAGGGAGGCGGCGATGGGGCACCGCCGCCTCCCCGCATGAGCCTCAGCGCCTGGTGGGCTCAGTTGGCCCCGTGGCTCATACGCGGCCCCGATGGGCTTCATCGAAAGCTGCACCACGTTTTTGATGGATGCCCGCGCCGTTCGACGAAGCGCGGGCGCGGCTCGACGAGCCGGGTGCAACGGCGGCCCCGCCGGTTCGTTGGAGGAGGAAAGGAGACGATTCATGCGCGAGCACAGCGGCGCCGAAGGCAAGAACAACAACCGCAATCCGACGCTCAAAGATGCCGAAGCCGCCAAGGGCCACAGCGGCGAGGCCGAGCTGGAAGGCGCGGGTGAAAGAACCCCCAGCCGGAAAGCCACCGCAAAGCCGGGCTAGACTCGCCGGCCGGCCGCCGGTCCGCGTCAATACTTCCTGCACCTCTGTGCCTTATTGGGACGCCCCGAAATCCGGGGGCGCGGGGCGCGGGCGAATGACCTATCTGCTCCGCCTGGGAAGCCTCATCCCGGGTGAAAGCAGGCATGGCGTTGGGCGTGATCATCAAGCCGAAAAAGCCTCGCGGCTATCTTCGCGGCCCGCAGCCCTGGGCGCTGCTCGGGCTCGCCATGTCGAGCGCGTCCTGCGTCCCCCTCGCCGCCGAAGGGCCTCGGCACGTCGAGATCGCGCTGCCCGCCGTCGCCGACGCGCGGACGCCGACCCTGAGCCTGTTCGGCGCGCAGCCCGCTTCGCTCGATGCTGCCTCGCCTCTCGCCCAACTGGTGCCCGCCGCGGGGTCCTTCGTCTTCGACGGCCGCACCCCGCTCGACCGGATGCGCTCTTTGGATTGCCTCGCCCAAGCGATCTATTACGAGGCCCGCTCCGAGAGCGAGGACGGTCAGCGCGCCGTCGCCCAGGTCGTGCTCAACCGCGTCCGCCACCCGGCCTGGCCGAATAGCGTCTGCGGCGTCGTCTACCAAGGGCCGATGCGCGCCGGCGGCGGCTGCCAGTTCACCTTCACCTGCGACGGTTCGCTGAGCGCCCTGCCCCAGGGCCTCGGCTGGTCGCGCGCACGCCAGCTCGCTGCGGAAGCGCTCGCCGGGCGGCCCTTTGCGCCTGTCGGCCTCTCCACCCATTATCACACCAGCGCGGTGTTCCCCTCCTGGGCGCCGCGCCTCGCCTCGACCGGTCGGATCGGCGCGCATAATTTCTACCGCCTGCCCGGGGCCGGCGCCGGCGCCTTCACCGCCGCCTATTCGGGGAGCGAGCCGATGCCGCGGCCGAACCCGATCCTGTTCCCGCGCCCCTTGCGGGCGAGCGTCGAGGCGTTCGTGCCGCAGACGCCCGCCGAGATCCGCGCCGCCGTGACCATTCCCTCGGATATCCCACAGGATGCGCGCTGGACCGCGGCCAATCTGCCCGAATCGACCATCCGCGAGGAATATCGCCAGTCCGGCCGGTGGCGCGAGGACGCGCCCGCCGCGATCACCGGCCGCTAGGAAATCCGGGTCAGCCGCGCCGCGAGGCGGGCGAGGCCGCTCATTTTCGCCAGCCCCATCATCAGCCGCCTCTCGCCTCTATGCTCGGCCATGTGCCGCAGCGCCTCGGCAACGCGGACCGGCCGGGCGGCACGGCGGGCGAAATCGCGCTGATAGAGGCGCGCGCCGGTCCCGTCGCCGTGGAGGCAGGCCTGTGCCGCCGCCGCGCCGCTCGCAAGGGCCACCGCGATCCCATCGCCGGCGAGGCTGGCGATCACCGCCGCCTGGTCGCCGACCCGGTAGACGCCCGCCTCGGTCGCCTTCGCCCGCCAGCCATAGGGGACGCCGGCGATTGCTTCCCATTCGTTCGGGGGCACGCCGCCGAGCCGCTCGGCGAGCAAAGGCGCCTCGCGCATCAGCGCGGCGAGACAGGCCTCGCGCCCATCCGCCATTCGCGCCTGCGCGACGGAGAGGCAGAGATTGGCCGCGCCGTCCTCCTGCACCAGCAGCCCGGCATAGCCGCCGTCGTAGAGGTGCAGCTCGATCGTCCCGGCGAGGTCCGGCGGCGCGGGAATCGCCGCGCGCAGGCCCACCGACAGCGCCCGGCCCTCGATCGGCCGCGCCGCGCCGCGCAATTCGTGCTTGCCCGTCGCGATAAACAAGGCGTCGGCATCGAGCGTCTCGCCGTCCTCGAGCCGAACGCTCCTCTCCTCCACCGCCCGCGCCGTCCGGCCGCGCAGCACGGCCGCCCCCGCCTCCTCGGCCAAGCGTAACAGGGTCGCGTCGAGCCGCCGCCGCGACAGGCCGGCGGCGGTCTCCGGCAGGGCCGTCTCGACCACTCGGGTGCCGGCGACCAGGCGCAGCCGGTGGATCGGGCGGGCGCCGAGCGCCAGCGGATCGAGCCCGAGCCGCCGCAATTGCGCGAGCGCGTCCCAGCCGAGAAAGCCGCCGCAGACGACGTCCCGCTCCCCGGGCGCGCGGTCGATCACGACGGGCATCGCCCCGGCGCGGGCGAGCGTGAGCGCCGCCGAGGCCCCCGCCGGCCCGCCGCCGACGATCAGCGCAGCCGCTCTACGCACAGCCGGAAGGGGAAGCGCCGGACGATCCGCACGGCGCTGGCATCGATCCCGGATTCGGCGATCAGCTTCGTCCACTCGTCGGGGCGAAAACCACGAGCGATGGAGAGCTGGCCGTCCTCGCGCACCATCCGGTGCCAGCCCATGATCCGGCAAAGCAATGGGAAGCCACGATAGGCGAAGGCGTGGCGGTGAATGTCGTTGACCAGCCAGCCGCGCCCGGCTCGTTCCCCCATGAAGCGCAGGAAGGCATGGATCTCGGCGTCGCTCATATGGTGGGTGACGGCGCTGGAGATGACGAAATCCACCTCGCCCGCGACCTCGCGATAGTCCCCGGTGCGATATTCGATCGGCCAGGCCACCGGCGTCGCCGCGCGAGCGATTGCCGCGCTCTTCGGATTGAGATCGACCCCGATCAGGTCGACCGCGATCCCCCGCCGCCGCGCCCAGCGCGCGATCCGGCGCAGCATGTCGCCATGGCCGAAGCCGACGTCGAGCAGGCGGAAGGCGGGCATGCCCTTGGCGCCGCGGCGCAGGAAATCGAGCGTCGGCCGCGCCGCGAAGGTCCAGGCATTGACGCTCGCGAGATCGGTCAGCACTGCCGCATAGGTCTCCGGGTCGAGCCCAGGATCGTCCATCTGCTCCTCTTGGTGGGAGCGGACGGCGAGCGAATTCATGCAGCGCGCTCGAAGTGGAAACCTTCCGCCGCCAGCCCCGGCCCGAAGGCGATCGCGACGCCCTTCCTCACGTCCGGCTGCTCCAGCAGCAGCGCGAGCACGAACATCAGCGTCGCTGAGGACATGTTGCCGCAGCGGGCGAGGATTTCGCGCGAAGCGAAGAGCGCGCCCTGCGGCAGCTCCAGCCCCCGCTCCACCGCGTCGAGGATCGAGCGCCCGCCGGCATGGACCGCCCAGCTGTCCACTTCGTCTGGCGACCAGCCGTTGAACAGGGTGCGCCGCACGCCTTCGTCCTCCAGCGCATGCTGGATGCGGCCCGGCACCTCGCCCGACAGGGTCATCTCGAAGCCGGTGTCGACGATCTTCCACTGGATCAGCTCGGCCGAATCCTCGAGGTTGCGCGAGAAGAGATGGCTCATCTCGAACCCGCCCGGCTCGGCGGTGACCAGAGCGGCGGCGGCGCCGTCGCTGAACTGGAGCATGGCGAGCAATTGCTCGATTTCCTGCGTCTGCTGAAGATGGAGCGTGCAGAGCTCCACCGTGACGGCAAGCACCCGCGCCTCCGGCTCGGAGCGGACGATATGATGCGCGGTGCGCAGCGCCGAGACCGCGGCATAGCAGCCCATGAAGCCGACCAGGGTGCGCTCGACATTGTCGAGGCCCAATGCGCGGGCGATGATCTGGTCGATGCCCGGCGCGACGAAGCCGGTGCAGCTCGCCACGACGAGATGGGTGACGCGATCGATCGCCACTTGCTCCTTGAGCTTCGCGATCGCCGCCAGCGCCAGCTTGGGAGCCTCCTCGGCGTAGCAGCGCATCCGGGTCGAAGTCGCCGGCGCGGGACCGTGATAGAAACCGCCGGGCCGGTCATGTGGAAGCCCGTCCGGCGGCGCCAGCACCGACCAGCGATGCTCGATCCCCGATCGTTCCGCCATGCGCATGAAGAGCTTGCGCATCCGCGGGTCCTCGACCTGGCTTTCAGCCCAGTCGATGAAGAGCCGGTGGACGTCATGATCGGGCGTGACGCCGGCGATCGCGTTGATGAAGGCGCGTCTCTCGTTCACCCGAATTCCTTCTCGGTCGACGCCCCCGTCCTTGCACAACGGCTTCGCCTGATTCCGGGTCCGTGGCAATATGCGACGGACCTCAGGAGCCTTCCGGCGGACAGCGGTTCCACCCCGGCCCCCGCACCACCCGCCCGGGCGTCGCGCCGGTATGCGCGCCGTCGCGCAATACCTGGGTTCCGTTTACGAAGACGTGGCGCATGCCGACCGCATATTGGTGCGGGCTTTCGAAGGTCGCGCGGTCAGCGATCGTCGCTGGATCGAAGATGGCGAGATCGGCGAACATGCCGGCGCGCAGCGACCCGCGCTCGGCGATGCCGAGATTGCGCGCCGGAAGCGAGGTTAGCCGCCGCACCGCCTCCTCGAGCGGGATGATCCGCTCGTCGCGGACGTAGCGGCCGAGCAGTCGCGCGACATTGCCGTAGGCGCGCGGATGCGGGTGAGAATTGGTGAAGGGCGGCTCGGTGGCGAGGCTGCCCGCGTCCGAGCCGAAGCTCACCCAGGGCAGCCGGATCTGGCGGCGGATATTGTCCTCGCTCATCAGGAAGTAGATCGTGCCGACCCGGCTGCCGTCCTCGACGACGAGGTCCATCGCCGTCTCCTCCGGGCTGGTGCCGCGCTCGCGGGCGACCTCGGCAAGGGTGCGGCCGACATAGCGGCGCAGCGCCGGGTTGCGGAAATCGGTGAACATCATGCCCTCGGGCCCGGCCCGGAGCATGAGATTCTCCCAGTCCGGCGCGGGATCGCGCATCTCCGCGGCGACGCGGGCACGGATCGCGGGATCGCGCAGCCGTTCGATCCAGGCCTCCCTGCCGCCCGCCTGCACCCAGAGCGGCATCGCCGCAGTGAGGCCCGTGGCTCCGGCGGGATAGAGATACATGTCGGCCGTGATGCGCAGACCCTCGGCGCGTGCCGCCTCGATGCGTCGGATCACCTCGTCGAGCCGCCCCCAATTGGCGCGGCCCGAGAGCTTGAGATGATAGAGCTCGGCGGGCGCGCCCGAGCGGCGGGAAATCTCGATCAGCTCGTCGAGCGACTGGAGAATGCGGTCGCCCTCGGAGCGCATGTGGCTGATATACATGCCGCCGCAGCGCCCCGCCTCGGTGGTCAGCGCGACCAGCTCGTCGGTCTCGGCGAAATTGCCGGGCGCATAGATCAGAGAGGTTCCCACGCCCATCGCGCCCTCGTTCATCGCCTGACGGACCAGCGCGCGCATGCGGGCGAGCTGCGCGGGGTTCGGATCGACGTCGTCCTCGCCGAGCTCGTGGATGCGCACCGTCGTCGCGCCGACGAAGCTCGCCACGTTGGGCGCGATCCCGCGCGCCTCCAGATGCTCGAGATATTGGCCGAGCGTCGTCCAGGGGATCGGGTAGCGGATGTCGCTCTGCCGCGAGAGCGCGGTGCGGCGCATCTCGTCGTTCAGCGGCCCCATCGACCAGCCCTCGCCCATCACCTCCAGCGTCACGCCCTGGCGGATGTCGCTCTGGCTGCGGCCGTCCTGGATCAGGCTCTCGGTCGCCCAGCTCAGCATGTTGATGAAGCCGGGCGCGACGGCGAGCCCGCGCGCGTCGACCTCCCCGCGCCCCCGCCCGGGCACGCGCGGCGCGACCAGCACGATCCGGTCGCCCGAAATCGCGACGTCGCCGATCTGGGGCGGCGCGCCGCTGCCGTCGTAAATCGTGCCGCCGCGGATGACGACGTCGTAGCGCGCCGCCTCCTGCGCTGTCGCCACCGAGCCCGTGAGAAGCAGGGTCGCCAGGAACAGGATGATCCGCCGCATCGCTACCTCCGTGTTTCAGGACGTCAGCATGCGGGGCGGGACGCTTGGGTCAAGGCGTGACGCAAAAGAAAATGGCGGACGCCGCGGCGCCCGCCATTCCTCCCTAGCTCCCTTCCGGGATCAGTGGCGGCCGTCGCGCATCCGCTGGGCGGCCTCGCGCATCTCGCGGGCGCCCTCTCGCATGCCTTCCGCGCCCTCGCGCATCTCGCGCGAGGCCTCGATCAGCTGCTCGTGGGTGACAGTGCGGCCGCGCGCGCGCTGGCGGGCGATCTCGCGCTCGCGATAGTCGCGGTCGCGCAGCCGGTCGGCCTCGCGCTCCATGTCGCGGGCACCGCGCTCCATCCCGGCAGCGCCTTCCAGCATGCCGTCGGCGCCGTGGCGCATCGCGACGCGGACTTCGCGCTGGGCGTGGACGCGGGCGCGCTCGGCCTCGCGCATCGCGTTGCGGATCTCGACCCGGTGCACGGCGCGGGCCTGGGCGACGGCGCGGCGAGTCTCGCGCATCGCGACGGCGAGCTCCTCCCGGTTGAGCCGGAAGTCGCGGCGCATGTCCTCCTGCGCCTCGCGCAATGCTTCGCGGACCTCTTCGGAATCCACCGCGGCGGTGGCGCTCGCGACGATCGCCGGGATGCGCGGCAGGACCGAGGCCAGCGCCTGGTTCACGATCGGAGTCACGTCCGGAACCGGCGGGATCTCGATCACGATCCGCCCCCCGTCGCGATGGACGTAAGGCGCGTCCGGCGCGCGCGGCGCTTCCGCCGGCAGCGGCGCGTCCGGGGCGCCGGGCGGGAGCGGGGCGTCAGGCGCCTCCGGAGCGTCCGGGGCGATGGGCGCTTCCGGCGCGTCCTGCGTCGCGGCGACCAGCTTCATCGCCGCGACCGGGGTGGCGATGCCGATGCACAGCACCATCGCGATCGCGGTCCAGGCCGCGCCGGCGGGCCGCTCGCGGCTGCGCCGGTCGAGCACGGCGCGGACCCGGCGGCCGAGCGCGCTGGTCGAGGGCGCGATGCTGTTCGCGGGGATGGCGCCGTTGACCTGCGCCCAGCTCAGCAGCGTCTCGGCATAACGCGCCGGCTCCATCCGCTGCGCGGCCTCGAGATCGGCGGCCTCCTCGGCCTGCTGGATCACCTCGCGCTCGAGCAGCCAGACCAGGGGATTGAACCAGAACAAGGTGGCGACGATCCGCGCCAGCATCAGCACCGGCCAGTCGCGCCGCGCGATATGGGCGACCTCATGGGCGAGGATCGCATCGGCATCCTCGGGCTGGCCGAGCGTATCCGTGTCGAGCAGGATCACCGGCCGGCGCCAGCCCCAGCTCAGGGGCGAGGTGACTCCTTCCGACGCGAGCAGCCGGATCGATTCGGCATTGCCGGCCGCCCACCGAACGCGATCGAACGCGGCCAGCCATTCGGGGCAATCCACCTCGCGCGCCGAGCGCGTCCAGCGATCGAGCAGCCAGAGGCCGGCGAGCAGCCGCGAGCCGATCATCGCGAGGCCGCCCAGATAGGCGAGGAGGACGAGCGGCGTCGGATCGTCCCAGATGGTCGGCTCGGGCGCCGGCACCGGCGGCGCGCCGAAATCGGCCATCGCCAGCTCGGGCACAGGCACATAGGGCATGGCCGGCATCGCCTCGGGCGCGGCGAAAGCGACGATCTCCAGCGCCGGCAGGCCGAGCGCGATCAGCGGCAGCAGCAGCAGCATCGCCACGCCGATGCGCAGCACCAGCGCCCGGTCCGCCGCGGCGCGCGAGCGCAGCACGAAGGCGAGCATCAGGGCGGCGCCGGCGATCAGCGCCGATTTCCAGGCCATCTCGGCAAAGAAATTGAGGTCCATCACTCCCGCTCCTCAGGATTCGAGGTCTTGGCTTCGTCGATCGCGCGGCGCAAAGCTGCGGCTTCGTCCGCCGACAGGCTCTTGGTCAGGCCGAGCAGGGCCGTGGCCGCGCTCGCCGCAGAGCCGTCGAAAAAGGTCCTCACCATCGATTTCAGCGCCGATTCGCGCACCTTCGAGGCCTGCGGCACGCTCTTGTAGACATAAGCGAGATCCTCGACCCGGTGGCGGATCAGGCCGCGCCCTTCGAGCCGCGCGAGCAAAGTGCGCACCGCCGAATAGCTCGGCGGATCGGCCATCGCGCCGCGCACGTCGGCGGCGGTCGCCTCCCCGGCGCTGCAGAGGATTTCGAAGATTTCGCGCTCGCGGCGCGGAAGCGAATCGATCATGGTCATCGCCGTATCATGCCACAAATGTAGCAGGGTGCAAGCCGTTTCGTCGCGGAAGACTTTCGTTTCGCCTCCGCAAGCTGAAGCGGCGATGAACCGGCGCGGGCTCAAGCGCCTTCGGGATATCTTTCCCGCATGTAGTCGAGGGCGTGCACGGTCAGCTCCTCGAGCACGCCTTGATCGACGTCGCCGAGACGCTTGATATAGAGGCAGGACTTGCCGGTCCTGTGCTTGCCGATCCTGGCGAGCAACGCGTCCTGCCCCTCGGATTGAGTGAGGACATAGAGCACGAGTTCGGCCTTGCGCGGCGAATAGCCGAGCCGGCACATCTCGCCTTCGTGGCCGCTGTCATATTTGTAGTGATAGCTCCCGAAGCCGACGATGCTCGCGCCCCACATCGTCGCGGGCTCGCCGGTGATCCGCTCGAACATCTCGCGCAATGCCTTGCCGTCGGCGCGGCGCTGCGGATCGGGGACGGCGTCGAGAAACTCGTCCACCGCCACGCCCGTCGGCCGCGTCTTGATCTCGGCCATTCGTTCTCCCCTCACCTGCGCCGGAAGGTCCAGCTCATCGCATTCGAGCCGTCGATCGCCGAGATCGTCGCCGTCATCGCGTCGCCCTCGCGGACATAGCGAATGCGCTGCGGGAAATCATGGGCGGGATTTTCGAAAGTCGCGCTGGCGCCGTTCCGCGCAACGAGGCGGAAGGCGACCGGCGGGCGGCCGCCCGGCTGGGCGTAATAGACCGGAACGCCGTCCTCGCCGGCCTGCAGGCGCAGGAACTCGAACTCGCGCACCGCCTCGCCGCGCCCCGAGCGGCTGTGGCCGAGCATGATTCCGCCGCGCGGGCCCGACCAGCTCTCCTCGGTCCAGCGGCCATTCTCCTCCACCGCCCAATTGCCGCTCATCCAGGCCAGCTCGTCCACCGGCGCCTGCGCCGTCAGCAGCAGCCCGGCCATCGCCCCCAGGATTCTCTTCATCGCCGTCTCCTTCCGCGCATCTCTTGCCCGGCTTCGCGCCGCCCGTCTTGAACCGAAGCGACATTTGCGGCCAGATAAGACCGATGGACTATCGCGAGCACGCCCCGCCCGCCGCGCTCCAGGGCCTGGTCAAGGTCCGCTGGACGCTCGCGGGCGATGGCACGCCGGACCAATGGCTCCAGCAGCAGGCGGTGCCGGACGGCTGCGTCGAGATCATCCGCCGCCTTCACGGCCGCTCGCGCTGGGATGGCGATCAGCCGGCCTCGTTCGCGGTCGGCCTGGTCGAGCGGCCCCAATTGTTCGAGATCAGCGGCGATTCCCGCTTCGAAGGCCTGCGCCTCTGGCCCTGGGCCTGGTCGCCAATCTTTCATTTGCCGCTTGCCGCGCTGCGGGGTCGCTGGTTGCCGTTCGACGCGCGGGGCTTCGGCGAGATCGAGGCGCGGCTCGCCGAAACGGGAAGGCTCAACGCGATCGGCCGCGCGATCGTCGCGGCGGAGAGCGTCGCGGAGATGAGCGCCGCGACCGGCATGAGCCCGCGCACCCTCCAGCGCTGGTTCGCGACCCATGTCGGCCTGCCGCCGCGCCGCTATCTCAGGCTGCTCCGCTTCCAGAACGCCTTCGCCGAGCTGCCCGGCCAGGCCTCGCTCGCCGGCCACGCCGCCGAGCAGGGCTTCGCCGACCAGGCGCACATGGCGCGCGAGTTCCGCGCCCTGGCCGGCGTTCCCGCGCAAGCGGCCCGCCGCGCCGCGCGCGGGCCCTTCCTTACCTAGCGGGCCGCCGGAAGCGGTAGACGAAGCGGTCGGTGCGACCGCGGATCGACGGGTTGAAGACGTTGACCGAACGGTCGTCCTGCGGGTTGCGCAGCAGGTCGCTCTCGCCGTCGAAGACGAAGCCCGCCCGCTCGAAATCGGCGCGGACCGTCTCGGGCAGGATCCGGTGCGTCGCCTCGACCTCGGCCCGCGTCTCGCGCCCGGGCGCCGCGACATGGTCGATCACCGCGACGATCCCGCCCGGCCTGGTCGCGCGGAACAGCGCCTGCGTCACCGTGTTCGGATCGATCCGCGGCAGGCTGAACTGCGTGCTCTCCCAATAAGCGTCGTGATAGACGAGGTGGAGCAGGACGAAATCGTAGGTGTCGTCCGGGAAGGACAAGGCGGTGTTCGGCGACGAGAAGAAGGCGGTGTTGGGCTGCCGCTGCCGGATCGCCGCGAGCGCGTCGCGGATCTGCGGCCGGCCGGCGAAGAAGGGCGTGTTCCAGCCCGTCACCGATCCGGTCGGCCCGACCGCGCGGGCCATGATCTCTGTGTAATAACCAGTGCCCGCGAAGTAATCGAGGACGCGGTCGCCGCGCCCGAGCCCGAGCCAGCGCAACACTTCTGCCGGCCTGCGCACCTCGTCGAGCGCGACCGCCGTATCGGGCCGCCCCGGCGCGCTGACCGCCGTGGCGAAATCCGGCGCCTGGGCCTGAAGGACAACCGGAGAAGCCGCGAGGATCGCGGCGAGCAAGGCGCGCTTCAGCATGGCGAATCTCCCTGTTTTTTTTGAGCCGGACGCGAAACTATCAGCCGCGCCCGGCGCGCCCAAGCCGATTCGACGAGGCGGCTTGGGCCTTCGACCGGCGTCAGGCCGCCCGCCGCTCCGCCGCCATGCCGGTCAGCACCCGCATCGCCGCGTACGCGGACAGCGCCGCGCCCTCCTGCCAGAACGGGACGTAGGAGAGATGCTCGCCGGCGAAGACGATCGGGCCTTCGGGGCGCAGCAGCTCTTCATAAGCGGCGGTACGCGGCCCTCCCGGCGGGCCGCCGCCGAAGGCGGGGCCGACCGGCCCGACGCCTTCAGACCAGGGGGTGAGCGACCAGGAGACCGTCACCGGCCGGCCGAGCAGCCGGGCCTTGTCGGGGTGCAGGACCTCGACCGACTCCCGGCAGACGCGGAAGCGTTCCTCGTGGCTCATCGCCGCGAATTCCGCCGGATGGTTCGGCCCGGTCCAGCCCGATGCATAAGCGGTGACGAGCACGCCCTTGTCCGCATGCCAGCCGCCTGACGGATAGAAGAGGTTCTCGTTCGGCCGGTCGGTCCAGGCGAGGCCGCCGTAAATCCCTTCCTCCTCCCAAAAGCGTGTGCTTTCGAACCCCACTTTGGTGCTGGCAAGATAGGGATTGTCCCGGATCGCCGCCTGCTTGGCGGACGAGAAGTCGGCCGGGATGCGGCCCAGCAGATTCACCGGCAGCGTGCAGATGCAATAATCGGCGTCGAGCGCCTGATTGCCGGGACCGTGCAAGATGCGCACGCCGCCGCCGCGGCGGCGGATCGCGGTGATCGGGCTGTTCAGCCGCACCGCCGGCCGCACCCGCTCGTAAATCGCGTGAGCGATCCGGTCCATGCCGCCCACCGGCTGGAACATCGGCGCCTGCTGGTCGAAAATATCCTCGAACACGATCGGGAAGCCGGCGGCGGGGCCAATCGCCATCAGGTCGGCGGGACTGAGCGCCCGCGCGACCGGCCGCCCCGTCTCGCGATAGCCTCCCGGCAGCGGATCCATGCCCGAGCGGCCGTCCGGGACATAGGCACCGTCCTGGCCGAGACTGCCGTAGAAAGCGAGGAACTGGCGCATCGCCTCCTTCTCGCCGGGGGCCATCTCGCCATCGAGCGCGCCGCGGTCGATCGCCTTGGCGAGCAATTCGGCGAAGCGCCCGCGCGTGTCGTAGGCGAGCTGGCGGTTGGTGAAGACGTGGCCGCCGAATTCCGAGCGCGCCGCGCGGTTCGAATTGACCATCACCTCCATTGGCACGCCGAACTGGCGGGCATAGCCGAGGATAGCATGATGATGATGCGGGATGCGCGCCGCGCCGGCGTTGAGATAGAGGCCGTCCGAAAATTCGCAGACCTGGTCGGGGCGCCCGATCTGCTGGACGCGGTCGCCGCCGCGCACCGTCCAGACCCGGCCGCCGATTCGATTGCGCGCCTCGAGCACGGTGACGTTCCAGCCGGCGCGGCGCAGCTCGTAAGCGGCGACCAGCCCGGCGATGCCGGCGCCGAGGATCGCGACGTTGCGGCGCGCGCCGCTGGCGGGCGGCAGAGCGAAGGGCTCGGCCGAGGCGGGGCTGGCGAGCAGGCCCATCGCCTCCATGCCGAGATAGACCGCGCTGTAGCCGCCGGCCGCCCCCAGCCGCTCCAGGAACGCGCGCCGCGTCAGTCCCATAATCCCCTCCCCGTTCGAG
>NZ_JBQTJC010000166.1:0-3622 GCF_052387495.1 Sphingosinicella sp.
CACCCTGTCTGGGGTGACATAAAGATAGTGGGCCATCGTCATCCCCCGTTGCCGGTGCGAGAGTGGCGTAGAAACGGCTAGCGAGTCCAGCGTTTGCGGCGCGTCCCGATCTGACGGGCCGCGTAGACGATCTTAGGCGGTGAGTGCGTCAGTCCGCCGATAGGTAAGGCGGCGGCCTTCCATGCCCTTGAGAATGGCATGTGCGCGCTCGCCGTCCGTCATGTCGCGGGTGCTGTAGCGAAGGTCAAACTCACGGCAGTAGCGGTGCAAATGGGCCTCGCTCAGGTGATGGTAGGTGCCGATCACGCCGCGCTTGAAGATGCTGAAAAAGTTTTCGGCAGTGTTAGAATGCGAGCGGCGATCGGGCGACGAATACTGCTTTGCCCTGTGATTGATGGTGAGGTGCGCCGCATATTCGACGCCGAGCGGCTTGTAGGAGACGTGCTCATCGGTCGCGAGAACGCTGGCGCGGTCGACGTTCTTGACGAGCACGGTGCGCAGGACGGGGCCGGTGACGTTGGCGATGTGGAACGTGCGGGCGCGCCCGCCGCGCTCGACCAGCGTCATGATGATCTTCTTCGGAGCGGTGTCGCGGAAGGCGCGGTTCTTGGCGAGGCCGCCGACCCAGCTTTCATCCGCCTCAACGGTGACGCCGGGGCCGCCAAGTTTCCCGCCGCTATTCGCTTCGTCCATCGCTTCGCGGATGCGGTGGCAGAGGAACCACGCGGGTTTGTAGGTCACGCCGAGCATGCGCTCCATTTGCTTCGCGCTCATGCCCTTCTTCGACGCGGCCAAAAGGTGCGTAGCGAGCAGCCATTTGTGCAGCGGGACATGCGAGCGCTCCATGACGGTGCCGGTGCGAACGGTGAACTTGCCGCGACAATCATTGCAGAGGAACATGCCAGCCTGAGTTTTACCGCCCATGCGGCGGACGCGATCCGCTCCGCACAGCGGGCAGGTGATGTCACCAGTCGGCCAGCGCGAGCGCTCGATATGGGCCGCCGCTTCGGCTTCGTCGTGAAAGATTTTGTCGGTGATATTCATGGCTTTTCCCTCTGTGAGAACCGGTATCCCACAGCGGCCTTGCTAAGTCAAGTATATAATTGCCGGCGTTAACGCCTTGACCATGATATAAAGATATCTTTATATCCGCAAATATGGCTCAGGCGCCGAAAATCTTCGCTTCGCTCGCCGATCCGACCCGGCTCCGGATCGTCGCCTTGCTGCGCGCGATGGAGCTGTCGGTCGGCGAGATCGCGCAGGTGCTCGGGCAGAGCCAGCCGCGCGTCTCGCGCCACGTCAAGATCCTGATCGACGCCGGCCTCGCCGAGCGGCGCAAGGAAGGCAGCTGGGTGTTCGTCAGCCTGGGTGAGCGGGCGCGCATGGAGCCGCTCTTCCAGCTGCTCGACCGCTGGACCGAGCTGGACGGTGACAACGCCTGGGTCGCGGCCGACGCCGCCCGGCTTGCCGCCGTGCGCGCCGACCGCGCCGCCGCCGCCGAGCGCTATTTCGCCAGCCATGCCGAGCAATGGGACGCGCTGCGCTCGCTCCACGTCGCCGAAAGCGAGGTCGAGGCGGCGATCGCCCGCGCGCTGGGCGAGGCGCCCCTGGGCAAGCTGATCGACATCGGCACGGGCACCGGGCGGATGATCGAATTGTTCGGCACGCAGGCCGAGCACGCGCTCGGCATCGACCGCTCGCCCGAAATGCTCCGCCTCGCCCGGGTCAAGCTCGCCCAGGCCGGACTCGAGGCCGCCGAATTGCGGCAGGGCGACATGTATGCTTTGCCCTTGCCCTCGGCCTCGGCCGACACGGTGATCATCCATCAGGTGCTTCATTATGCGCAGACGCCGGCCGCGGCGGTGGCAGAGGCGGCGCGGCTGCTCACTCCCGGCGGACGCCTGCTGATCGCCGATTTCGCCCCCCACGAACGCGAGGAATTGCGCGCCCGGGACGCGCATGCCCGTTTGGGCTTCGCCGACGAGGCGGTGCTCTCCTATCTCGAGGCGGCGGGGCTGGAGGGCGAGGTCGTCGAGCATCTCGGGGGTGGCGAGCTCACGGTCACGATCTGGCTCGGCACCCAGCCCGCCGAGCGCATCCGCGAGGTCGCATGAGCCCGCTCGGCGCCCTCTCGCAGCCCGGTCGGCCGCTCTTCGCCGACGCGGCGGGCGATATCGCGGTCAGCTTCGAATTCTTCCCGCCCAAGACGGAGAAGATGGAGGCGACGCTCTGGGAGTCGATCAAGACGCTGGAGCCGCTGGCGCCGCGCTTCGTCTCGGTCACCTACGGCGCCGGCGGCTCGACCCGCGAGCGCACCCACAACACGGTGGTGCGCATCCAGCGCGAGACGATTCTCCACGCCGCCGCCCACCTCACCTGCGTCGAGGCGAGCCGGGGCGAGATCGACGACATCGCCCGTGCCTATTGGGACGCCGGCATCCGCCACATCGTCGCGCTGCGCGGCGATCCGCCCGAGCCGGGCAAGCCCTACGCGCCGCATCCGGGCGGCTATGCCAACGCCACCGAGCTGGTCGCCGGGCTGAAGAAGGTCGCGCCGTTCGAGATTTCGGTCGCGGCCTACCCGGAATGCCATCCGGATTCGGCGAGCGCGGTCGCCGATCTCGACAATCTCAAGCGCAAGATCGACGCCGGCGCGGACCGGGCGATCAGCCAGTTCTTCTTCTCGGCCGACTGCTTCCTGCGCTTCCGGGACCAGGTCGCCGCGGCCGGCATCTCGGCCGAGATGACGCCGGGCATCCTGCCGGTCTCGACCGTCGCCCAGACGCGCAAGTTCGCCGCGCTCTGCGGTGCCGCGATTCCCGACTGGCTCGACCGGCTGTTCGAGGGGCTGGACGACCTCCCCGCCGCGCGCCAGCTCGTCGCGGCCACCGTCGCCGCCGAACTCTGCGCCCAGCTCTACGCGGGCGGGGTGCGGCAATTCCATTTCTACACCTTGAACCGGGCCGAGCTGAGCTACGCGATCTGCCATTTGCTCGGGCTGAGGCCGAAGGACGAACCGCATGAACGCCGCCGAACGGCTTAGGGCCGAAGCCGCCACGCGCATCCTCGTCAAGGACGGCGCCTATGGCACGCAGATCCAGGAGCGCAGGCTCCAGGAGGCCGATTATCGCGGCGACCTCGCGCTCACCCACGATCAGAAGGGCAATAACGACCTGCTGAACCTCACCCGGCCCGCGCTGATCCGCGAGATCGCGCAGAGTTTCGCCGATGCCGGCGCGGATGTGCTGGCGACCAACACCTTCAACGCCAACCGGATCAGCCAGGCTGATTACGGAGCGGAAGCGCTCGTCACCGAGATCAACCGCGAGGCGGCGCGGATCATCCGCGAGGTGGCCGGGCCGGACCGCTTCGTCGCCGGCGCGATCGGGCCGACCAACAAGACGCTCTCGCTCTCGCCCAACGTCAACGATCCCGGCTATCGCGAGGTCGATTTCGACACCGTTTCCGACGTCTATGTCGAGCAGATCGAGGCGCTCGTCGAAGGCGGGATCGATTTCGTCCTGATCGAGACCGTGTTCGACACGCTCAACGCCAAGGCCGCGATTCACGCCGCGCGCCGCGTCGATCCGGAGCTGCCGATCATGCTCTCGATGACGATCAC
>NZ_JBQTJC010000167.1:0-4519 GCF_052387495.1 Sphingosinicella sp.
TGAGCGCGCGGGCATAAAGCTCGGCGCGGGCGCGGGCGTTGGCGAGCGCCGCCGTGCGCGCCTCGTCGAGCGCCGCCTCGGGCCGGTCGATCTCGAGCGACGGGCCGTTGATCTGGTTCGCCCCCTCGGCGACCAGGGCGTCGAGAATGCGGCCGCTGTCCGCGATCTCGCGGAAGCGCACGTTGACCTGATTGGTCGCGCGATAGCCGGTGAGCTGCGGCGGCTGGTTCTCGGCATAGCGATAATCGGGGTGCAGGCTGATATTGCTGGTCTGGATGTCGCGCGGCGCGATGCCGGCGCGCTCCAGCGCGGCGCGGACGCGGGCCATGCGCGCCGCATTCTGGCGGATCGCCTCGACCGCAGTCGGCGCCTGAGTGACGACGCCGGCGTTGATCCGGACGACGTCCGGGACTCGAGTGACTTCGCCGGTGGCGACGACATCGACGCGGGTGCCGGAGGTGCTTGTCGCCGCCGGCGCGGGCTGGGCCTGCGCCGCGCCGGCGGAAGCCAGCGCAAGCAGCAGCGCGGGGGCAAGGGTTCGGATCATGTTTCTACTCCTGGATCGCATTTCCAACGTGCGCCGACCGTAGCGGATCCCTGCTGCATCTGGGCTGAACCCCGGCGAACGTGGTTCCGGGTCGGTTAACTCGATGGCAGCAAGTTCACGGTATGAATCCCCGATCGGGCGTCCTGCGCCCACCGAGTGGGGATATTTCGACGTGGCTACGCTGCCTTCGCGCCTGATCGGCGCGGTTCATCAGATCGCGCGGGCGGAATCGCGCCGGCCGGCCCTGTGGACGACCCGGGTCGAGCGCGATGGCGTTCCGCACGTAGGGCTGACGCTGCGCAACGTCTCGCCGTCCGGCTTCATGGGGATGGCCTCCGCGCAGATCCCCGCGGGCAGCCGGATCACGCTTCGCCTCCCCTTCGGCGGCTCGGTTCAGGCCAATGTCCGCTGGTCGTTCAACGGCCGGATCGGGTGCCGCCTTTGCGGGCGCTTCAGCCGGGGCCAGCTCGCTTTTCTGATGCTCTGCGGCGGCCTCAACAGCCTGTTGAGCGCCGCCGCGCTCCGCATCGCCTTCCTGCTCGGCTGCCTCAGCCTGATCATCCTCGCCTAGGCGGCGCCGGACGGAACCGCCAGGTCATCCCGCCGCCGCACAGCACGCCGGCGAGAGTCGCCCGCTTCCCGGAGGCGAGCGTGTCCAGCAGCCGGTCGAGCCCGTCCTCGCGCCAATCGCCGGTGAGATTGCTCTCCGCACGAATCGTCTCGATCGCGCGCCGCGCCAGCCGCCGGGCGATCTCGCGCGGCAGGCCCTCAATATCGAGCTCCAGCTCTTCGCCTCGGATTGCTCGCAGCGACCAGGCGGCCTCTGCCGCCCAGGCGAGCGCCGCCTCGCAATCGGCGAGGTGGGATGCCGCTTCGGCGAGCCGCGCCGGGTCGAGTTCGCCGTTCGCCGCGAGCAGTGCGCGAAAGCGGGTGCGATCGAAGCGGGCTTCCCGGTTCGAGGGGTCATCAACAGCAGCCAGCCCAGCCTGCTCGACAAAAGACACCAACTCTGTGCGGCGCCAGCTCAGCAGCGGACGGACCAGACGCACCTCGCTATGCTCACGCAGCAGGCGCTGTCCACGAATCCCCGCGAGGCCCGGCAGTCCCGAGCCGCGCGCGAGCCGCATCAGCAGAGTCTCCGCCTGATCGTCAGCATGGTGGGCGGTGGCGACATGGCTGAGGCCCGCATTTTCCGCCCAGTCGGCGAGCAGGCGATAGCGCAGCGCGCGCGCCCGCGCCTGGATGCTTGCGCCTTCCGACAGCGGCTCGGAGGAGAGAATCGCGTGGCCCACCCCAAGCCTCTCGCAAATGCTCGCGACGAAGCGCGCTTCCTCGGCATTTTCGGGCCTCAAACCGTGATCGACCGTTGCGGCGCCCACTTGCCCTGGAAAGGCGGCGTGGGCGAGCAGCAGCAGCGCCAGGCTGTCCGGCCCGCCCGACACGGCGAGGCCAAGCCTGACCGGCGCTTCGCCGGCGAGGGCGGCGACATCCGCCCTGAAGCGGGCGACCTTTGCGTCCGGCGGTGGCGGAACGGGCATGGCCGCAGTCTACCCGTCTCGCGCGTTCGAGGAAAATCGCTTATCATTGCACTCCGGGCGAGGTTCGAGGCCATGCGTAAAGTCACCAGACGGTCCTTTCTGGCGCGCGTCGCCGGAGTTGGCGCGGTCGGCACTCTTCTCGTCGCCGGCGAGGCGCGGGCGCTGCAGGTCACCGACAGCGACACCGGTCCCTATGCCGACCCCGCCGGGCGCGGGCGCGGCGGCACCGGCTATACCGACAGCGACAGCGGCCCCTATGCGGATCCCGCCGGCCATGGCCGGGGCCGGGGCCGAAGCGTCACGGACAGCGACACGGGCCGCTATGCCGATCCGGTTGGGCGCGGGCGTGGCAGGAGCGGCTGCACCGATTCCGATACGGGCACCTACGCCGATCCCGTTGGTCGCGGGCGCCGCTGCGGCTAGAGGCCGGCGAAGTCGATCGGCCCCTCACGCGCGAGCCTGCCGGCCCGATCCGGCAGGTCGTATTTCAGGCCGGTCGCGCAGTTGAACAGAACCGCCTGCTCATCGGCCCGGACCAGACCCTCGGCCAGCGCCTGGCGCCACGCCGCCAGCGTCGCCGCGCCCTCGGGGCAGAGGAGCAGACCATCGAGCCGCGCCGCCTCGTCGCGCGCGGCGAGGATTGCCGCGTCCGAAACCGCGATCGCCGCGCCGCCGCTCTCTCGAAGCGCGCGCAGGATCAGGAAATCGCCGATCGCCTTCGGCACGCGGATGCCGGCGGCGACCGTTTCCGCCTTCTCCCAGCGCGGGGCGTGATCGGCGCCCGCCTCGAAGGCGCGGACGATCGGCGCGCAACACTCCGCCTGGACGGCGATCATGCGCGGCCGCTCGGGGCCGATCAGGCCGACCGCCTCGAGCTCGGCAAAGCCCTTCCACATGCCGATCAGCCCGGTGCCGCCGCCGGTGGGATAGAAGATCTCGTCCGGCAGCCGCCATCCGAGCTGGAGAACGAGTTCCAGCCCCATCGTCTTCTTGCCTTCGATTCGATAGGGCTCCTTGAGCGTCGAGAGGTCGAACCAATGGCCCGCCGCGGCGCCGGCGGCGACGATCGCGCCGCATTGATCGATCAGGCCGTCGACCCGATAGACTCGGACGCCGTGAATGGCGGTTTCCCTGAGATTGAGCTCGGGCGTGTCCTCCGGGCAGAGCACCACCGCCTCGATCCCGGCGCGGGCGGCATAAGCGGCGAGCGCCGCGCCCGCATTGCCGTTGGTCGGCATCGCGATCCGCGCGACTCCCAGCGCCCTGGCCATCGACACCGCTATCGCGATGCCGCGCGCCTTGAACGATCCGGTCGGCAGCCGGCCCTCGTCCTTGACCAGCAGCTTGTCCGCACCGGCGCCCGCCCCCGCGGCGACGCGCGGCAGCGTCACCAGCGGCGTCTCGATCTCGCCTAGGCTGACGATGTGCTCGGGCGCGACCGGCAGCAGCTCGCGCCAGCGCCACATGTCGGCCGGGCGCGCTTCGATTGCCTCGCGGGACATGGCGCGCCGCGCGCCATCGAGGTCGTAGCGGACGAGCAGCGGCGCTCCGGCAGGCGACAGGTTATGGAGCCGGCCCGCCTCGAGCCGCTCGCCCGTCCGCGCGCATTCGAGATGCGTGACGAAGGACTTCGGTGTCGCCGGCGCTTTTATCGGCCGCTCGCCGCGCAGCGCGCGTCGGTGCGGGCCTGGGGCAGGCGGGTGCGGATGAACTCGCGCATGCTCGGATAGACCGATTCCAGCTCGTCATAGACCCGGCAGGCCTCGGGCCGGCGATTCAGCCGGGTCAGCGCCTGACCGAGGAAATAGAGGCTGTCGGCCGCCCGTTCGCCGCGCGGATTCTCCTGGTAGTTGGCGAGGAAGATGCGCGCCGCCGTGGCCGGCTTGTCGTCGTCCAGATAGGCACGGCCCTGAAGGTTGCGCATCCAGCTTATCCAGGGGCTGCCGGCATGGCGGGTCGCGGCCTGCTCCAGCGCGGTCTGCGCCTCGGCAAAGCGGCGCGCGTCCCAGAGCCGGAAGCCGGCATTATAGGCGTCCTGCGCGCTCTCGCCCGCGGCCTCCGGCGCGGGCGGCTCCGCCGCGGCGGGAGGCGGCTCGACGGCGGGCGGTGGCGTCGCGGGGCGGTTCGCCTGCTCGATCCGGTCGAGCCGCGCCTGCAAATCGGAGCGCAGCCGGCCGACCTCCTGCTCGAGCTGGCGGGTGCGGTTGCCCTGCTCCTCGACCTGGCCGGTGATCGAGCGGAGCTGCGCCTCGAGCGCGTCGACCCTTGCGACGAGGCTGGACAGCGCGTCGCCGGACACACCGGGCGAAAGGCCCTGCGCCTCGGCCTGAATCTCCGGCTCGACGAACTGGGCGCGGCCGCCGGGGAAGACGCGGCGCTGCACCGCGCGCATCTCCTGCTCCAGCCGATCGACCCGCCGTTCGACGCCCGGCTC
>NZ_JBQTJC010000168.1:0-3424 GCF_052387495.1 Sphingosinicella sp.
TCGAAGGCGACGTTCTGATAGGCGTGGCAGGTGCCGGGCGCGCAGATATTGTGCAGGGTGCCGAGCGAGCCGCGCAGCCATCTGGGATCGAAATCGTCCTCGAGCTTGGCGTCCTGGGCATGGGCGAACAGGCCCAGCCGGTGCGAGAGCAGGTCCGCGACGGTCGCGCGCGCCTCGTTGCCGCCGGGGAGGCGCAGAGAGGATGCCCAGCGATTGACCGGATCGTGGAGCGCCAGTCCTCCTTCGCTCGCGAGCAAGGCGATCATGTCGCCGGCCACGCCCTTCGAGAGCGAGGCCCAGCGGAACACGGTCCGGGTGGTGACTGGATCGCCCGTCCCCTCGGCGGTCTCCCCATAGCCCTTGATGAAGCGGATATGCCCCTGCTCGACCACGGCGACGGCGAGGCCGACCATCGCCGGGTCTTCCATCAGCCGGGTGAGCCGCGCGTCGAGCTGGTTGTAGTCGACCCGGCTCGCCGGCTCCGCCGACGCCTCGACGATCGCCGTCTCGACGCCGTCGCCGCCCGGAGCGGGTTCGGGAAGCGGCGCGGTCAGCCACAGGCTCGCCGCCCAGAGCAATCCGAGCCCCAGAAGTCCGGCGATCAGGAAGGTAAGAAGACGCCTTGGCGACACGAATCCGGCTGACCATTTCCAACGCGCCGGATCGAGCGCGCCGGCCGCCGGCGGCTTATCGCGGGCCGAGCGCGAAGGAAAGCGCGACGCGCTCCGCGCTCGACAGGCTCGGCCCATCCGTGTCACCTTGCGCGCCATGCGGGAGAAGGAGCTCCGGATCGCGCTGGTCTGCTACGGCGGGATCAGCCTCGCCGTCTACATGCACGGCGTCACCAAGGAGATCTGGCGTTTGGCCTGCGCGAGCCGCGCCTTCCATGCCGGCGACGCGGACGCCGAGGCGCGCCGCAGCGTCTATTACCGGCTGCTCGAGCGGATCGCCGACGAGGCGAAGCTCGAGCTCAGGGTGCTGGTCGACATCCTCGCCGGGGCGAGCGCGGGCGGGATCAACGCCGTCTTCCTCTCCCATGCGATCGCCAACGGCCGCCCGCTCGATCCGCTCACCGACCTCTGGCTCGATTCGGCGGACGTCGACAAATTGCTCGATCCCGAGGTCGGTGTCGTCTCGCGCTTCGCCAAGACCGCCGCCGTGCCCTTCGCCTGGTATCTGTCGGGCCGGGCCGCGACGGTCGACGAGACGGTGGACAAGGCGCAGCGCGCCGAGGTCAAGGCCAAGCTCGCCAATTTCGTCCGCGCCAAATGGTTCGCGCCGCCCTTCGGCGGGGCGGGCCTCACCAACCTCTTGCTCGACGCCTTCGACGCGATGGACACGGCGCCCTCGGGGCCACCATTGCTCCCGACCTACCAGCCGCTCGACCTGTTCGTCACCGTCACCGACTTTCGCGGCCATCCCCAGCAGCTCCGGCTCAATTCGCCGCCCGAGGTGACCGAGCGCGAGCATCGGCTCACCCTCGCCTTCCAGGATCCCGGGGGCGAGACGCGCGGCTTCGCCGACCCGGTCGAGCTGACCTTCGCGGCGCGGGCGACGGCGAGCTTCCCCGGCGCCTTCCCGCCCTTCATGGTCGGCGAGCTCGACCGGGTGCTGGAGAAACGCCGGCGCGGCTGGCCGACGCGCAACGCCTTCCTCGCCCGGATCATGCCGCGCCACGCCGAGGTCGGCGACCTGGAACAGGCGGTGCTGATCGACGGCTCGGTGCTCGCCAACGCGCCCTTCCGCCCGTGCATCGCCGCGCTGGAAAAGCGGCCGGCGCGGCGCGAGGTCGACCGGCGCTTCGTCTATATCGACCCCAAGCCCGGCCGGCGCAGCGTCAACCTGACCGGCGGCAAGGCTGACGAAGCGCCGGGCTTCTTCGCCACGATCCTCGGCGCGCTGTCCGACATTCCGCGCGAGCAGCCGATCAGCGACAATCTGGAGGCGATCGAGCGGCTGTCCGGGCGGATCCGGCGGCAGCGGCGAATCGTCAAGGCGATGCAGCCCGAGGTCGAGGCGGCGATCGAGCGCGCCCTGGGCTCGAGCTTCATGTTCATGAGCCCGACCGCGAAGCGCCTCGGCAGCTGGCGCTCGCGCGCCAACGATCTCGCGGCGCGGGCCGCCGGCTATGCCTATGCCGCTTACGCCCATCTCAAGATCGCCACCGTCGCGGAGGAATCGGCCGCCGCGATCTTCCGTCTCGGCGGCGGCGGCGACCGCGCGCGGCGGGACCGGGTACGGCGCGCGGTCTGGCAGGTCGTCCATGCCCGCGGCCTGCTCGGCCCGGAGACGATCACCGCGCACGGCATCAGCCTGGACGCGATCGCCTTCCTGCGCGATCTCGACATGGGCTTCCGCACCCGACGGCTGCGCTTCGTGACCCGCCGGCTGACCCGCATGGCCGAGCAGCGCGGCGGCGAGCGCGCCGACCGCGAGCATGTCCGCAAATTGCTCAATGACATGCTCGGCCGCTATCACTCGCGCGAGCCGCAGAGCGTCGAGCCGGCGCGGACGCGAATCTTCGCCGACGTCGAGATGCGGCCCGAAGCGGCGCTGATCGCTCTGGCGGGCCTGCTCGACCTCAGGCCGCTCGACCAGGAGACCGATCAGCGCCTCGCCGAGGCGTTCAACGAGCTGCCCAAGGGCGATCGCCGCGCATTGCTGCTCAACTATCTCGGCTACCCCTTTTACGACGTCGCCACCCTGCCGCTCCTTCAGGGCGAAGGGCTGGACGAGTTCGATCCGATCAAGGTCGATCGCATCTCGCCCGAGGACGCGGTAGCGATCCGCAAAGGCGGCACCGAGGCGACTCTGAAAGGCATCCAGTTCAACAGCTTCGGCGCCTTCTTCAGCCGCGCCTATCGCGAGAATGACTATCTCTGGGGCCGCCTGCACGGCGCCGACCGGCTGATCGACATCACCATTTCCACGCTTCCCGACGAGGCGCAGCTCACCCCCGAATCGGTGGCCGCGCTCAAGCAGGAGGCGTTCCGCTCCATTCTCGCCGAGGAGAAGGACCGGCTCACGACGATCGGTCCCTTGTTCGAGCAGCTCGAGCGCGAGGTTGGGTAGCGCACTGGACTAAGGCGAAGATTTCGGAGAGAGGCAAAGGCCATGCAGTTCCTCAAGACCCTGTTCTGGGTGATCGTCGCGGTGGTGATCGTGCTCTTCGCCCGGACCAACTGGCAGCCGGTGACGCTCACCTTGTGGGGCGGGCTCGAGGCGGACGTGAAGCTGCCCGTGCTGGTAATCGGCGCTTTCGTCCTGGGCTTCCTTCCGACCTTTCTCCTCTACCGCACCCGGATCTGGTCGCTGAAGCGGCGGCTGGAGACTCAGAACCAGGCGCATGTCGCCAACGCGCCCGTGCCGCGCAACGCGCCGCCGCCGCCACAGGGTGAGGCCCGGTCAAACGCATGAAGGGTCC
>NZ_JBQTJC010000169.1:0-4232 GCF_052387495.1 Sphingosinicella sp.
CCGTCCGCGCCCAGGGTCGAGATCGCATAAGGCTGCCCGCCTTGTCCCGGCGCGGTGTAAAGATAGGGCCGGCCCCAGGGATCGTTCTCCACCCGCCGGAGATGGCCCGCGGTGACCAGCGCCTGGATGCCTTCCTCGCTCGTCGGATAGCGGAGGTTGTCGATCCGGTAGAGCTGGACGGCCTGATCGATCACCGAAATGTCCGCCCGCGCCTTGGTCACCGCCGCCCGGTCCGCCGCCGGCATGACGTTGATGATCACGATGGTCGCGAGCAGGCCGATGATGACGATCACGACCATCATCTCGACGAGGGTGAACCCGTCCTCGCGCTTCCGCTTCTGCCCGTCACCCCGGCGAAGGCCGGGGTCTCGGCGAGACGCGCCGTGACCTCTTGTCCTGGGATCCCGGCCTTTGCCGGGATGACGATAGTGAGGGACGAACATTCAATAACCTCCGGCGAGCGTGTCGAGCTGCAGGATCGGCAGCAGGATGGAAAGGACGATCACCGCGACGATCGCGCCCATCACGATGATGATCGCGGGCTCGAGCAGCGACAAGGCGGTGGCGGTGAAGGCGTCGAACTCGCGCTCGAGATAGTCGGCGGCGCGCTCGAGCATCATGTCGAGCCGGCCCGACGCCTCGCCAGACGCGGCGAGATAGACGAGCAAGGGCGGGAAAACGCCCGCTCGCCTGAGCGCCCCGGACAGGCTGCCGCCGGTCCGCACATTCTCGGCGATCTCGACCGAGGCCTTGCGCAGCGCGCGATTGTGCACCGTCTGCGTGGTGAGGTTGAGACCTTCGAGCAAAGGCAACCGGCTCGCCACCATCGCCGACAGGGTGCGCGCCATCCGCGCCGCGTGGAGATCGCGGATCAGCCGCCCGATCAAAGGCAGGCGCAGCAAGGCCGAGTCGAACTTGAGCCTTATTCCCTCCTCCTTCAGCGCCCGCCCGGCAAGGAAGACCAGCCCGGCGCCGAGCAGGAGCAAAGCCCACCACCAGTTGCTGAGGAAATCGGAGAGGCCGATCACCACCCTCGTGAGGAAGGGCAATTGCTGCCCGACATCGTCGAACTGCTCGACTACCTTGGGCACGACGAAGATCATCAATGCGAAGACGACGAAGGTCGCGAAGATCGCGAGGATGATCGGATAAGCGAGCGTCGAGAGCACCTTGCCGCGCACCACGGCCTGCCGCTCGAGCAGGTTCGCCAGCCGCTCGAGAATGGGCGGCAAGGTTCCCGAACTCTCGCCGGCGGCGACCATGGCCCGGTAGAGCGGCGGGAAGCTTTTTGGCTCCCGCGCCATCGCGTCGGCGAGCCGCCGTCCCTCCACCACCCCGCCATGAACATTGCCGAGGATGCGTTTGACCTCCTCGCGCTCGGACTGGCGCGAGAGCGTGCGCAGCGCCTCCTCGAGCGGCGCCACCTGGATCAGGGTGGCGAGCTGGCGGGTGAACAAGGTGAGCTGCTTGGCGCCGAGCTTCCTGCGCCGGATCAGCCCGCGCGACAGCAAGGGCGCCGCCGCGGCCTCGGTCGCGGGCTCGATCCGCACCACATAGAGCCGCCGCGAGGCGAGCTGCGCCTTGGCCGCATCCTGCGTGTCGGCGCGCACCGAGCCACGCCGCTCGCGCCCGGCCGTGTCGAGCCCGACATAAGCGAAATCAGGCATTGTCGCCCTCGTGGCGCGAGACGCGCACCGCTTCCTCCGGACTGGTCGTCCCGTCGAGCACCAGCGTCCGCGCCGCCTGAGCCAATGTCGGCGAATCGCGGAAGGCGTGCGCGGAGATCGCCGCCTCGTCGTCGCCCGCATTGATCAGCCGCCGGATCGTGTCATCCACCCGCACCGCCTCGAACAGACCGATCCGCCCCTTATAGCCGGTCCCGCCGCAGGCCGCGCAGCCGCCCGGCTCGTAGATCGTCGTACCCGCCGCGATGCCGAGCAGCTCGGAGAGCGAGCCGGCCGCCTGTACCGGCTTGCGGCATTCCCGGCAAAGTCGCCGTACCAGTCGCTGCGCCAGCACCGCGCGCAGCGTCGAGGCGATCAGAAAGGGCTCGACCTTCATGTCCCTCAGCCGCGTGATCGCGCCCACCGAATCGTTGGTGTGCACGGTCGACAGCACGAGATGCCCGGTCAGCGCCGCCTGCACGGCGATGTCGGCGGTCTCCCGGTCGCGGATCTCGCCGACCATCACCGTGTCCGGGTCCTGCCTCAAAATGGCGCGCAGCCCGGCGGCGAAGGTCAGTCCGACCTGCGGGTTGATCTGGGTCTGGCCAACGCCGTCGACCGCATATTCGACCGGGTCCTCGACCGTGAGGATGTTGCGCGTGCCGTCGTTGAGGAGTTTGAGCCCCGCATAAAGCGTCGTCGTCTTGCCCGATCCGGTCGGGCCGGTGACGAGGACGATGCCGTTGGGCTCGCCCAGCGCATCGGTGAACAGCCCCTTGGTCGCCGCGGTCATGCCGAGTTGGTCGAGGTCGATCCCGGCATTCTCCTTGTCGAGGATGCGCAGCACCACGCGTTCGCCCGCGCGGCTCGGCAGGGTCGAGACGCGCACGTCGATCAGCTTGCCGCCGAGCGTCAGCCCGATCCGTCCGTCCTGCGGGAGCCGGCGCTCGGCGATGTCGAGGCGGGCCATCACCTTGACCCGGCTGACCACCACCGGCGCGACGTGGGCTGGCATGCGCAACGTCTCGCGCAGCACGCCGTCCATCCGCATCCGGACGATTAGGCCGGTTTCATAAGGCTCGATATGGATGTCCGAGACGCCTTGCCGCGCGGCGTCGGCGATGATGCCGTTGATCAGGCGGATCGCCGGCGCGTCGTCCGAGGTGTCGAGCAGATCGTCCGCGCTCGGCAAATGCGTGGCGAGATGGCCGAGATCGTCGTTGAATCCGAGCGAGTCGGCGGCATCCGCGGCGACGCCCGCGCCAGAGCCATATTGATCCGAAAGCAGACGGTCGAAGCCGGGTGCATCCACTTCGTGCAGCGCGAAGGGCCGCGCCAGATAGCGCCGCAATTCGATCAGCGCCCTGGGGTCAGCGCCCGCGCGCATCGCCACGTCGAGTCGCCCGTCGGTCTCGCCGGTCGGCAGCAGGCCATGCCGCCGCGCGAAGCCGTAGGGCACCCGGACCGGCGGCTCGGCCAGATCGGCCTCCTCGCCTCGCGCGATCCTCATTGCGGCGGCACTTCGCTCGCCGGAAGCTCGACCGGCGTGACGACCGAATCTTCGGGCTGCCGCTCGACGACGCTCGGCGGCACCGTGCCGAGATAGTCGCGGACCAGCTCGTCGAGCGTCGGCTCGCGATTCGGATTGGAGAGCAATTGCTGGCCGCGCGCATAATTGTAGCGCCGCGCGCTCATCGCCCGCGCGTCCGCGGCCGAGCGCAATATGGTCGGCCGGATGAAGACCATCAAATTGGTCCGCGAGCGCGCCCGCCCGCGCGAGCGGAAGAGCTGGCCGATGATCGGAATGTCGCCGAGCACCGGAACGCGATCGAGCGTTCGGCGGTCGTTGTCGTCGAGCAGGCCGCCGATGCCGACGATCTCGCCGTCGTCGACGGTGATCGTGGTCACGATCTCGCGCTTGTTGAGGATCAGATCCTGGAAATTGTTCGAGACCGGGCCGGCGATCGAGCTGATCTCCTGACGGATGTCGAGCTTGATCGTGCCGCCGGCGTTGATCTGCGGCCGGACCTCGAGCGTGATGCCGACATTCTGGCGCTGGACGGTGCGGAAGGCATTGTCGAAATTGGGGCTCAAGGCCTCGCCGGTGGTGATCGGGATTTCCTGGCCGACCAGGATCCGCGCCTCCTGATTGTCGAGGGTCATGATCGACGGGGTCGAGAGCAGGTTGGACTGGTTGTCGGAGCGCACCGCGTTGATGATCGCGCCGAAGATCGCGTTCGAATTGCGGATCGCGCCGCCGATGAGACCTCCGTTGATCCCCGCCAGCGCCTGCGAGGCGGCGTCGATCAAATCCTCGCCCGGACCGGTCGTGGTCGTCGTGGTCGATCCGGTGCCGGTCGTGACCGTGGTCGTCGTCCCGCCCAGCTCGCGCGCGGCGATCGCGCCGGCGATGCTGCCGATATTGGGGGTGATGTTGGAATAATTGGTGATCGCGAACGGGATGTTCGAGCCGCGCAGGCCGGAGAGGAAGAGCTGCACGCCGAGCTGCTGCGCCGCGGTGTCGCCGATTTCGACGATGATCGCCTCGACCAGCACCTGCTGGCGGCG
>NZ_JBQTJC010000170.1:0-37069 GCF_052387495.1 Sphingosinicella sp.
GTCGGGGCCTGGCCGAGCAGGGTCTGCAGAACGGGCAGCAATTGCTCGGCGTCGGCATGTTCGAGGAAGATGACGCGGATCTCGCTGCCCGACAGTGCCCGGCGGTCGAGCTCCTGCGCGATCCCGATCAGCTGCGCCACCGCCGCCGCGTCGCCGCGAAAGGCGAGCGCGTTCGAGCTGTCGACGGCCACGATCGAGACTCCTTCGGGGGCAAGCTCGGCGAGCGCGGCGGCGATCTCGCGCGCGCCCGCATTGTCGAGCCCGACGACTCGGGTGACGCCGCTGTCGACGTCGATCTGGGCGAGCACCTGGCGCACCCGGCGGACATTGTCGGCGAAGTCGGAAACGACGATCGAGCTGCGGCTGGCGGTGATCGAGCCGTCGCGGCTGACCAGCGGCCGCAGGGTCTCGACCGCCGCGGCGGGCTCGATCCGCCGCAGCCGGATGATCTCGGTGACGAAGGCGCTGGCGCCGACCCGCCGCGAGCTTCCCACCGGCGCCGAGGAGGAGGCGCCCGCGATCGGCTGGATGCGCAGCGCCCCGCCCGCGGCAGGCACCGCGACAAAGCCGGAGCCGCGCAGCGTGGAGAGGAACAGCTCGAAATATTCGCTGCGGCTGAGCGGCCGCTCGGTCACCACCGAGACCCGGCCCTGCACGGCCGGATCGATGATGAAGGTCCGCCCCGTGACCCGCGCCGCGTCCTGGATGAAGGCGCGAATGTCCGCCTCGCGCAGGTTCAGCACATATTGCGACCAGGCCGGCGAGACGGGCGTCAGCAGCAGCAGCGAAAAGGCGATCAGGAAACGCTTCACGGATTGGTCCTCATGCGCACGGGGACGGCGCGGCCGCCGCGATCCACCATCAGGGTGACGCTGCCGCCGGACTGGCGGAACAGGGTGAGCGCCTGGTCGGCGCCGGTCACCCGCTGGCCGGTCACCGCGACGATCACGTCGCCCGGCTGGAAGCCCGCCGCGCGATAGGCCGCGCCGCCATCACCGCCGGGCGCGACGATCAGGCCGGTGATCTGGTTGTTGCTCATCCGCGGCTGGAGCGAGAGCGGCGCGTTGGGCGCCGGCGCGGCGGCGATCGGCGGCGGCGGCGCGGGCGCCGCGGGCGCGGGCGGCGGCGCCTGGCCCGGCTGCGGCGCGCCGGCGGTCGCGGCGGGCTGCGATTGATCGAGGAAGATCTGCTCCATCGCGCCGGCGCGGTTGATCGTGACATAGTCGAAGCCGACCGCGGCGAGGGTCACGCCGGGCATCACCTCCTCGCCGACCGCGAAGCTGCGCTGGGTGCCGTCGGGCAGGCCGATGATCGCCGAGCCGCGCCCGGTCGCCCGGTCCTCGCGCACGCCGAAGAGCTGGAGGTTGAGCGCGGTGACCACGGCAGGCGCGCCGCCGCCGGAGAGGCGAAAGAAGGGATCGAAATCACCCAGCGCGCCGCCCGCGGCGGGAAGCGCGTTCAGCGTGCTCGCCGGCCGCCACTCGCCCAAGGGGCCGAGCGGAGTCACCACCGCCCAGACCAGCCGCGCCGCCTGCACCGCGATCAGCGCCAGCAGCGCCAGCTCGAGCGCGGAGAAAATGGTGGGACGGGGCAGCCGCCTGAAAAGCCGCTCAGCGCGCACGACGAACCGAATCCCTCCCCGAACAAGCCAAGCGGCTCAGCTATGTCGTTCCCGTGACTCATTCGAGACAAGGGATCGACGCGGACGGCTCATCGTCTTGAAATGGCGGCCGAACGCCTCCCCTTCCCCGAAGAGTCGTAGCGAGGGGGAAGGTTCACAGCTTTTCGGGGGCGGCGCAAGGGAGAGAATCAGTCGGGCGGCGCCTCTAGGGAAAAACGCCGCCCTCAAGCCCCTCCTCTAGCAGGGCAATTCTGGACAGAGGCTGAATGTCCCCGCCGCCGCGAGCAGCCAGAGCGGCCAGGCCGCGAGCGCCATCAAGGTGCCCAGCGGCAGCCGCGTCATCGCCGTCACCTCCTGGCCTCGCAGCCTCAGGCTGAGGATTGCGACGAGGCCGAGCAGCCCGGCGCCAAGCAGCACGAAAGGAAGCTGGAAGGCGCCGAGCCAGGCGCCGATCGCGCCGAGCAACTTTGGATCGCCACCGCCCATCCCCTCGCGTCCGCGCAGCCGGGCGTAGGCGAGGGTGATCAGCGCCAGCGTCGCCCAACCGATCGCGGCGCCCGCGAGTCGCTCAGGCAGCGGCGGCCCAAATCCAGCCCAGGCAGCGGCTATGCCCAGCGGAATGAGCGGTAGGGTCAGAAGATCGGGCAGCCAGTGATGCTCGAGATCGAGCGCGGAGATCAGGAGCAGCCACCAGCCCAGCACGGCGGTAACCAGAGCGAGCGGCAGCGGGTGGACGGCGAAGGCGGCGAGGCCGACGAACGCCGCCGCCAGCTCGATCGCGACATGGCGCCGGTCGATCCGCGCCCCGCAACGCCGGCAGCGGCCCCGCGCGGCCAAGAGCGAGACGATCGGCACCAAGGCGAGCGGCCCGAGCGCCTCCCGACACGAATCGCAGCGCGAGCGCCCGCCGAGCGCACTCTCACCTTTGGGCCAGCGGATCAGGACGGTGGCGAGGAAGCTGCCGACGATCGCGCCGAGCAGCAGCCCCGCGGGCAGCCGCAGGGCGAGCGGTTCGAGAAGAGCGAAAAATCCCGCCACGCGCCCTCGTTACGGAGCGCGGGCGGGGCTTTCAACGACGCCTGTCATTGCGAGCCGCGAAACGGCGCGGCAATCCGGTCTGGATTGCTTTACTACGCTCGCAATGACGAGAATTAGCGCGTGCCGAGCTGGGCGGTCTCGTAGCGGGCGAGCGCCTCGCGGGCGAGCTCGCGGGTCGAGAGCCAGCGCCCTCCAAGCGTCTCGACCTCAGTATGGCGGGTCGAGGCGAGCGCCGCGCGCCAGGCGGCAAGCGCCTCGGCGGTGCGCCCCGTGCGCATATAGACTTCGCCGAGATTGATCAGCCGCGCCGGATCGCTGGTGGCGCCGAGCGCGTCGTCCTTGAGCAGGGCCTCGGCCCGGGCAAGGTCGCCCCGCTCGATCGCGGCGACGGCGAGGCTGCCGCGCGGATAGCCGCTTTCCACACTCTGCGCCGAAACGCCTGTCGCGGTGAGAGCAAAGCCGGCAGCGGCGAGATACGCGAACGTCTTCATCGGCCATCCCCTTGTGTCGATGACGGGGAAATTACGCCGATGTTACATTTGATGCAATGCGGATGTGACTGTTTTGGTTCGATTTATGTTACAGTTTTGTGACATCGAGGCTCGCCAGCATGCGCCGCGCCTGGACGAGGTGGGGACGGTCGATCATCCGGCCGTCGAGCGACAGCGCCCCCGCCCCGGGACTGGCCTCGAACGCCGCGACCACGGCCCGGGCATGCGCGACCTCTGCCTCGCTCGGAGTGAAGGCGGCGTTGATCGCGGGGATCTGGTCGGGGTGGATCGCCATCATGCCGGTGAACCCGTCCCGCCGCGCCCGCGCCGCATAGGCCGCCAGCCCGTCGAGGTCGCGAAACGCCGGATAGACCGTCTCGATCGCCGCCACGCCCGCCGCCGCCGCGCCGAACAGGCAGAGCGAACGGGCGAGCTCATAGGGCGCCGTGAAGCTGCCGTCCTCCTCCCGACTGGTCGCCGCGCCGATCGCGGCGGGCAGATCCTCCGCCCCCCAGGTCAGGCCCGCGAGTCGCTTCACCCCGCCATAAGTCCCGAGCTGGAACATCGCCGCCGGGGTCTCGGTGGCGATGGCGAGGATCTGCGCGGTGGCGTTGCCGCGCTCGGCGAGGCTGCGCGCCAGCTCCGCCACCGACACGCCCCCTTCCGCCTTGGGCAGCACGATTCCGTCCGGATGCGCGGGCAGGATCGCGGCGAGGTCCTTGTCATGCTCCGGGCTGTCCAGCGGATTAACCCGCACCCAGAGCCGCGCCTTGCCGTTGGCAACGAGAAAATCGGCGACGCTCTTGCGCGCCTCCGCCTTCTTCTCCGCCGCCACTGCATCCTCCAGATCGAGGATCAAGGCGTCCGCCCCCGAGCCCAGCGCCTTCGCCATCCGGTCCGGCCGGTCGCCCGGGACGAACAGGAGCGAACGTAGCTTCACGCCGGCCGCCGCTGCATCAGCGCCGTCCGCTCCATCACGCAGACCAGCTCGTCCTTCTGGTTGAACATGCGGTGCTCGAAGGTGACGATCCCCGCCTCGGGCCGCGAATTCGAATCCTTCAGCCCCACCACCTCGGTCTCCGCGCGCAGCGTGTCGCCGATGAAGACCGGCGCGGGCATCCGCACCTTGTCATAGCCGAGATTGGCGACCAGCGTGCCGAGCGTCGTGTCCCCCACCGACAGCCCGACCAGCAAGGCGAAGGTGAAGGTGCCGTTGACGACGATCCGCCCGAACTCGGTGGCTTCCGCATAGGTCTCGTCGAGATGGAGGGGCTGCGGATTGTGGGTCAGCGCCGAGATCAGCAGATTATCGGTCTCGGTGACCGTCCGGTGCGGCTGGTGCCGGATCCGGTCGCCCAAGGTCCATTGCTCGTAATAGCGCCCGGGCATCAGTCCTCCCCCCAAGCGTCATGCTGAACTCGGTTCAGCATCCATGCCGCGGCACCCGCGCGCCTCGGCGCTCCGCATGAAGGCAACGGCATGGACCCTGAATCAAGTTCAGGGTGACGATGACGAGTCATTCCCACTCACCCTTTTCGATCCGCGCGAGCAAGGCGCCCTCGCTCACCTGCGCGCCCTCCTCGGCGTTGAGCTCCGCCACGATACCGTCGAACGGCGAGGCGAGGCTATGCTCCATCTTCATCGCCTCGAGCGTGAGCAGCTTCTGTCCCTTGGTCACGGCCTCGCCCTTAGCAATGGCGAGTGCAATGATCTTCCCTGGCATCGGGGAGACGATCGCGCCGTCGCTCGCGGCACTACCCGATCCGCCGGTCGTCCGACTGATCGATACCAAGTAGCGGGCACCGCCCTTGAGCATCAGTTGCTCGCTCGGGGAACCGGTCTCCTGAAATCCGCACTCGTAGGCGCCGACCGTCGTCGGTTGATAGTCGAACGTCGTGCGCTCTCCATTCACGTCCAGAGCCAGCCACCGCTCGGGCTCGCGGTTAAGCCGAAATCCGAAAAGCGGTGCCGCCATTGGCGAGAACTTCGTCGATTGGCGCGCGAACCAAGTGGCTGCGTCGCTCAAATCTCTCGCCGTGGGACCCGGATCCTGGAGAATCGCGTCGCCGCGCCGCGCGATCAGGCCCGTGTCGAGGTCACCAGCCTGCACGTCGGGATCGCGCAGCAGCCGGACCAAGAAGGCGATGTTCGTCTTCACTGGCCAGACGACGCTGAACTCCAGCTCGCCCGCTAGCATTTCCAGCGCCTGCTGCCTCTCGTCGGCATGGACGATCACCTTGGCGATCATCGGATCGTAATACGGGGAGATGGTCGCCCCCTCCTCGACGCCGGTATCGACGCGAGTATCGCCGCACAGAGTGAAAACGCTCAGCGTGCCGATGCTGGGCAAGAAGCCCTTCGACGGATCTTCCGCATAGAGCCGCGCCTCCATCGCCCAGCCGTCGATGCTGAGCTCCTCCTGCTTCAGCGGCAGCGCCTCCCCGCTGGCCACCCGCAGCTGCCATTCCACCAGATCGACCCCGGTGATCTCCTCCGTAACCGGATGCTCGACCTGGAGGCGGGTGTTCATCTCCATGAACCAGATGCGGTCCGCCCGCAGCCCCTCGCTCGCGTCGGCGATGAACTCGATCGTCCCCGCGCCGACATAGTCGACCGCCTTGGCCGCCTTCACCGCGGCCTCGCAGACCGCCGCCCGCGTCACCTCATCCATCCCCGGCGCCGGCGCCTCCTCGATCACCTTCTGGTGACGGCGCTGCAGCGAACAATCGCGCTCGAACAGGTGGACGACATTGCCGTGCGTGTCGCCGAACACCTGCACCTCGATATGGCGCGGGCGCTCGATATATTTTTCGAGCAGCACCCGGTCGTCGCCGAAGCTCGACGCCGCCTCGCGCTTGCAGCTTTGCAGCATCTCGTCGAACTCGGCCGCGTCATTGACCCGCCGCATCCCCTTGCCGCCGCCCCCCGCGACCGCCTTGATCAGCACCGGCCAGCCGATCGCCTCCGCCTCCTGCTTCAGCCGCTTCGGGTCCTGGTCCTCGCCGAGATAGCCGGGCGTCACCGGCACGCCGGCCGCCGCCATCAATTTCTTCGCCGCGTCCTTGAGGCCCATGGCGGTGATCGAGGCCGGCCTCGGCCCGACCCAGATCAGCCCCGCGTCGATCACGGCCTGCGCGAATGCCGCATTCTCGGAGAGAAACCCATATCCCGGATGGATCGCCTCCGCCCCCGTCGCCTTCGCCGCCGCGATGATCTTCTCGCCGACGAGATAGCTCTCCCGCGCCGGGCTCGGCCCGATATGCACCGCCTCGTCCGCCGCGCGCACATGCAGCGCCCTGGCATCCGCATCGGAATAGACCGCGACCGTCCGCACCCCGAGCCTGCGCGCAGTGCGAATGATCCGACAGGCAATCTCGCCGCGATTGGCGATGAGGAGGGATTTCAGCACTGCGCCATATCCCTCTTCCCGTCATGCTGAACTTGTTTCAGCATCCATGCCGCGACATCTTCGCCCCGATGCGTGACCGCCAGCCCTGCACCTACATCCTCGCCAGCCAGAAGAACGGCACGCTCTACGTCGGCTTCACCTCCGACCTCGCCGCCCGCCTCGCTCAACACCGCGCCGGCACCGTGCCCGGCTTCGCCTCCCGCTATGGCGCGATCCGCCTCGTCCACGCCGAATTCCACGATCGGATGGACGAAGCCATCGCCCGCGAAAAGCAGCTCAAGCGCTGGCACCGGGCCTGGAAGATCGCGCTCATCGAGGAGCACAATCCGGACTGGCGCGATCTCGGCATAGCATGGGGGCTGGTGGAGCCGGGCAGCCGGTACAACAAATAGGCCGTCGTCCTCCGCGTCATCCTGAACTGGTTTCAGGATCCATGCCGAAACGTCTGGAGCAGACGCCAACCTACGCGAACATGACCAAGGCTCCGGCATGGATGCTGAAACAAGTTCAGCATGACGAACGTGGGCGGTCATGCCAGTGCTTCCCCTCATCGCGCCGCGATCACCTCGATCTCCAGCAGCCAGGCCGGATCGTAGATGCCCGCGATGATGATGGTGAGCGCCGGGGTCAAGCCCGCCAGCACCTCTTGCCGGATCGCGCTGTTCTCCTCGGCATAGGCGCGGTCGGAGAGGAAGGTCGTCACCTTGACGATGTCCGCGAGGCCCATCCCGCCCGCGCGAAGCTGCGCCTCGACATTGCGCCAGACGAGGCGGCACTGATCGGCGAACGGCTCCGGCACGGAGCCGTCGACATCCAACGGAATCTGCCCGGAGACGAACAGCAGCTCGCGCGTGCCCTCGACCCGCACCGCCTGCGCATAGCCACCAAAAGCCGAGGGGGCGTCTGATGCCTCGAGCGGCTCGCCGCCCGTCACCGCCGCTCGCAGCCGGTGCGCTCGCGGGTGAAGCTGGCGTGGAGCATCAGCCAGCGGCCGTCGCGGCGGACCATCTCGAACAGGTCGGTGCCGCAATGCGAGAAACTGTCGCCGATCCACAGATCGTAGCGCGACCAGACCAAGGCGAGATCGCCGTGGACCCGCACCTCAGGATCGAACATCCGCTCGCGGATCGGCGCCGGCGCTTGTGGCAGCCGCTGCGCGAACTCGGCCCAGGTGGAAGTGGCAATGGACGATCCGCCAGCGCCGTCCATGGTGATCGCGGTGACGACGCCCGCCGGGTCGGTGATCTGAGGGATCGCCGCCGCATCGCGTGCCAGCATCGCCGCGAACAACCGCTCCACCCCGGCAAGCACCGCCTGCCGCTCCGCCGCATCGCCGCCCTGCGCCGCGGCGGGCGCGGCAATGAGCAGCAGCAACGCAACGAAAAATGACTTCAGCACCGGCCTCTACTCCCCTTCACCCTCACATCCTGAACACGCCGAATTTCGCCCGTTCCGGAATCGGCGCGTTGAGCGTGGCGGCGAAGGCGAGGCCGAGCACGTCCCTTGTCTGCACGGGATCGACGATGCCGTCGTCCCAGAGCCGCGCGGTGGCGTGGTACGGATTCCCCTGCGCTTCGTAATCGTCGCGGATCGGCTGCTTGAACGCTTCGGCCTGCTCCGCCGTCCAGGTCTCGGCATCCTTGTGCACCGTCGCCAGCACGCTCGCCGCCTGCTCGCCGCCCATCACGGAGATGCGGCTGTTCGGCCAAGTGAACAGGAAGCGTGGGCCATAGGCCCGCCCGCACATGCCGTAATTGCCGGCGCCGAAGCTGCCGCCGATCAGGACGGTAATCTTGGGCACGCTCGCCGTCGCCACCGCGGTCACCAGCTTGGCGCCGTGCTTGGCGATCCCCTCGGCCTCATATTTGCCGCCGACCATGAAGCCGGAGATGTTCTGCAGGAACAGCAAAGGCGTGCGGCGCTGGCAGGCCAGCTCGATGAAATGCGCGCCCTTCACGGCGCTCTCGCTGAACAATATGCCGTTATTGGCCAGGATCGCCACCGGGATCCCCCAGATCCGCGCGAAGCCGCAGACGAGCGTGCTCCCGTACAGCGCCTTGAACTCGTGAAACTCCGACCCGTCCACGATCCGCGCGATCACCTCGTGCACGTCATAGGGCGTCCGCACGTCGTCCGGGATCACGCCGTACAGCCCTTCCGCATCGAGCTTCGGCGGCACCGGTTCGGCGAGGTCGATATCGTGCGATTTCACCGTGTTCAGCCGCGCCACGATGTCGCGGACGATGGTCAGCGCGTGCTCGTCATTCTCGGCGAGATGATCGACCACGCCCGATTTGCGCGCGTGCAAATCGCCGCCGCCCAGCTCCTCCGCGCTGATCACCTCGCCCGTCGCCGCCTTCACCAGCGGCGGGCCGGCCAGGAAGATCGTGCCCTGCTCGCGCACGATCACGCTTTCGTCGCTCATCGCCGGCACATAGGCCCCGCCCGCCGTGCAGCTCCCCATCACGCAGGCGATCTGCGCCAGCCCCTCGGCCGACATCTGCGCCTGGTTGTAGAAAATCCGCCCGAAATGCTCGCGGTCGGGGAAGACCTCGGCCTGGTGCGGCAGGTTCGCACCGCCCGAGTCGACCAAATAGACGCTGGGCAGCCGGTTCTGCAGCGCGATCTCCTGCGCGCGCAGATGCTTCTTCACCGTCATCGGATAATAAGTGCCGCCCTTCACCGTGGCGTCGTTGCAGACGATCATCGTCTCGCGCCCCGACACCCGGCCGATCCCGGCGATCATCCCCGCGCCCGGCACCTCGGCCTTGTACATGTCGCAGGCGGCGAGCTGGCCGATCTCGAGAAAGGGTGAGCCCGGGTCCAGGAGCCGTTCCACGCGCTCCCTCGGCAGCAATTTCCCGCGCGCCACGTGGCGCTCGCGATGCTTCTCCGGCCCGCCTTTCGCCGCCTCCGCCACCCGCGCCCGCAGCTCCTCGGCCAGCGCCCGATTATGCTCCGCATAACGCCGGAACTCCGCGCCATTCTCGTCGAGCTTGCTGGTGAGCTGGCTCATGCCGGCTTCCCCTGCGGATGGAGCGGCTGCTTGCGGATCAGATAGCGGTAGATGCCGAGCAGGTTGATGCCGAAGAGCACCGCGTTCTGCGTGGTCAGCCCGCCCGTGTCGTCGAGCAGCCCGAAGCCGATCCAGGCGAGATTCATCGTGCAGAACAGGACGAAGCCCCACCCGGTCACCCGCCGCCCCCAATCCGCCGCGATCATCAGCGCCGCGATGATGCCGGAGACGGTCGCATACCATTCGAGGATGTCGGCGATGGTCATGCAATGCTGCCTAGATTGCGTGACGGCGCTTGGAAAGGCGGCGCGCGCATCAGCCGGCGGCCGGACGAAGCTCGGACAGCCAATGGTCGTTCATCCATTGCCCCGCCGCCGCGCGCAGCCGGGGCGCATAAGCGGGCAGTTCCAGCCCCGCAAGCGGCAATCCGAATTCCGCCGCCGTGGCGGCGATTTCGGCGTCGTCGAGGCGCAGCCGGCCGGCCGTGACCGCGTGGCGGGCGAGCTCCAGCTCCTGGCCCCAGAAATGGACCCGGCCCGCGCCGACCTTGGCCTGCATGCGGCGCACCTCGTCCACCCGCCCCGCGCTGACGAGCGGGAGCCAGATGTCGGCCAGCAGCAGGTCCACCGGCCCGTCCGGTCGCCACTCGAACGCGTTGCCATGGACGATCCGGACCTTCTCCCCCGCCCCGCCCGGCAGCCGGCCGAACAGGCCGAGCGCTTCGTGCAGCGCGATCAGCCCGGCGTCGCGCTCGACCACGATCACCGAGGCGACGCCGGGGCGGAGCGCGCTCGCCGCCGCCGACCAGCCCATGCCGAGGCCGAAAATGACGACGTGCCCCTCGGCGCAGGCGACGCCGATCCCGAGGCTCTCGATCTCGACCGGCATCAGCGACATCCAGGTGTCGCTGCCCTTGTCGAGCGAGACCACGCCGGAGACGGGCCGCGCCGGGCTCCAATAGCCGCGCAAGGGAATGTCGTCCGGCCAGCGGCGCAGCTCCCACGCCCCGAGCCGCATTGGCCGATAAAGGCAGGCGATCGGATCGGCATGGATCTCAGGCGCCGTGGTCAGCATATCGGCGGCCTGACCAGGGGACGGCGCCTCAACCCGCCTCGACCAGGTTGCTGATCTCGACGAGATTGCCGTCGGGATCGTGGAAATAGATCGACAGGATCGGCCCCGTCGCGCCCCAACGCTGATCCGGACCGTCCACGATAGCGATGCCGCGCGCCTCGAGCTGTTCCGCCGCCGCTTCGATCGGCACGTCGGTCAGCAGGCAGAAATTGCCGCTGCCCGGCACCGTGTCCCTGGCGATCGCCGGGACAGCGACCGCGTCCTGCAGGCTGATCTTCTGCGCGCCGAAATGAAGCGACCATTTGCCCGGCCGCTCCTCGCGCGATGCCATCCCGAGCAGCGCCTCGTAGAAACGCCGCGTCGCCGCCACGTCGCGCACGCACAGCACGATATGGTCGAGGGCGCGGACCGGAATCACGCCCCGATCAATTCCCGCCCGATCAGCATGCGACGGATCTCCTTCGTCGAAAAAAGCATGCCGCTCGCCTAGCGCCGCTTGCCACCATTGCAAAGCAACCTCCTTCTTCAGGGACCTTGCGATGCCCGTCTTGGGCAGAATTGCGGAACCGCAGTGAGGAAGATGAACAAGCCAGTGACCGCTGCCGGCATGGAATTCAAGACCCGAACGCGTGTCGGCGGAGGATCCGAAGCTTGGTCGATATTCTGGCGGGAGTTCAGTCAGGATAACGAGCCGAACGATCGATGCTAAGTTCCCGGCGACGGGCGATGCGCGCTGGACAGGCAGTGGGCGCATTTCGCGAATGAGCTGCCGCGTGACGCGCGCGTCATCGATCTTGGATGCGGCGCTGGTATCGTTGGGCGCAACCTCCTGAGCCACCGAAACGATCTGCGGATCACCGGCGTCGATTTGGCGCGCGTACCGGTGAGAAATCAGGCACACCTCACGATCCACGCGCCGGTAAACATGGAAGCTCTACCGTTTGGCGATCGCGGCTTCGATGCCGCGGTCAGCCAGTTCGGCATCGAATACGGAAACATCGTCGATACGGCTCGAGAGCTGGAGCGTGTCCTGATACCCGGCGCACGTTTCTGCTTTCTGGTGCACCATCGCGACAGTGAGATCGTGCGCGAGGGCAGCGCGCGCCGTCTGGCCCTCCGGGAGCTGACGTCAGGGCAAATCAAGAGCGCCTTTCTGTCCGGCAGCGTCAAGGGAGTCGACCAGCAGCATCGGCACCTGAAGAAGCTGTTTCCAGCCGAACCCATGGTCAAGCTCGTCAACGACCACTTCCACCACAATATCGCTCGCACGCGCGCGGAACGACAAGCGGTCTGGCGAAAGCTGTCGGACGATCTGAATCCCGAGATTTGGTTGCTCCTCCAGCTCGATAGGAGCGCAAAGTCGGCGGCCGAGATGGGCTCATGGCTGGTTCCGCTGCTGTCGACCATGACCTCGGTCGGCGCGTCGATCGTGCGGCGCGGATCGGGGGAACCGATCGCATGGAAGCTTCACGGCACGCGGTAACGGGAATTCCTGGAAGCTAGCTCCCGATCAATTCCCGCCCGATCAGCATCCGCCGGATCTCGTTCGTCCCGGCGCCGATATCGAGCAATTTGGCGTCGCGGAAATAGCGCTCGACCGGCCAGTCCTTGGTGTAGCCCGCCCCGCCCAGCGCCTGGATCGCCTCGCCCGCCACTTTGACCGCATTCTCGCTCGCCAGCAGGATCGCGCCCGCCGCGTCGAAGCGCGTCGTCTTGCCCGCGTCGCAGGCCCGCGCCACCTGGTAGACATAGGCCCGCGCCGAGTTGAGCGCGACATACATGTCCGCGACCTTCGCCTGAATCAGCTGGAACGAGCCGATCGCCTTGCCGAACTGCTTCCGCTCGCGCACGTACGGCAAGACCACGTCGAGGCAGGCCTGCATGATCCCGAGCTGGATGCCGGCGAGCACGGTCCGCTCGTAATCGAGGCCGCTCATCAGCACCCCGACGCCGCCGTTCACGGGGCCCATCACATTCTCTTCCGGCACCTCGCAATCGTCGAATATCAGCTCGGCGGTGGGCGAGCCGCGCATCCCCATCTTGTCCAGCTTCTGGCCGATCGAGAAGCCCGGCATGTCCTTCTCGATCAGGAAGGTGGTGATCCCCCGGCTCCCCTCGCCGGTCTTCGCGTAGACGACGAGCGTGTCGGCATTCGCCGCGTTGGTGATCCAGAATTTGGTGCCGTTGAGGACATAGCCGCCCTGCACCGCCTCGGCCTTGAGCTTCATCGAGACCACGTCGCTGCCCGCCCCCGCTTCCGACATGGCGAGGCTGCCGACATGCTCGCCGCTGATCAGCTTGGGCAGATATTTCGCCTTCTGCTCCGCGCTCGCCCAGCGCCGGATCTGGTTGACGCAGAGGTTCGAATGCGCGCCGTAGGAGAGGCCGATGGAGGCCGAGGCGCGCGCCACCTCCTCCTGCGCCACGACATGCTCGAGATAGCCGAGCCCGAGCCCGCCATCCTCCTCCGCCACCGTGATCCCGTGCAGCCCCAAGGCCCCCATTTCGGGCCAAAGCTCGGTCGGAAACCAGTCCTCCGCGTCGATCCGCGCCGCGAGCGGCTCGATCCGCTCCCTGGCGAAACGCCGCGTCGTGTCGCGGATCGTGTCGGCCATCTCGCCGAGTTCGAAATCGAGGCCCAGCTCGGACATGCGTCAAGTCTCCCTGGCCCGGAGGCCTAGCCCCGAGCGCCGATTTGAACAAGCGCACGCCCGCGCCTATGTGCGGCGCACGACGCACCCGTCATTGCGAGGAGCGAAGCGAAGCGGCAATCCAGCCTGGATGTTCGGGTGCGACCTGTCCCACAGGTCGCAGCCATGTCCGGGGGACATGGCGACCCGCGCATCTTCGCTTCGCTCGCAATGACGAAGAAGGAACCGCCATGACCACCGACCCGATCGTCATCCTCTCCTACGCCCGCACCCCGATGGGCTCGTTCCAGGGCAGCCTCTCCGGCGCCAGCGCCACCGAGCTCGGCGCCGCCGCGGTCGGCGCCGCCGTCAGCCGCGCCGGCGTCGCGCACGAGGATATCGAGAAAATCTACATGGGCTGCGTCCTCCCCGCCGGGCTCGGCCAGGCCCCGGCGCGGCAGGCGGCGCTGAAGGCGGGCCTGCCCACCCATATCGAGGCGACCACGGTCAACAAGATGTGCGGCTCGGGCATGCAGGCCGCGATCATGGCCGCCGACACGCTCGCCGCGGGCAGCGCCGAGATCGTCATCGCCGGCGGCATGGAGTCGATGACCAACGCCCCCTATCTCCTCCCCAAGCATCGCGGCGGCGCCCGCATCGGCCACGACCGCGTCATCGACTCCATGTTCTTCGACGGCCTCGAGGACGCTTATGAGCAGGGCCGCCTGATGGGCAGCTTCGCCGAGGAAAGCGCGCGCGACTATCAGTTCACCCGCGAGGCGCAGGACGATTACGCCATCGCCAGCCTCACTCGCGCGCAGAACGCACAGACCAGCGGCGCCTTCGACCGCGAGATCGTCGCGGTCGAGATATCCGGCCGCAAGGGCCCGGTGACGGTCGACAAGGACGAGCAGCCCGCCAAGGGCGACCCCTCCAAAATCCCGAGCCTCAAGCCCGCCTTCGCCAAGGACGGCACGATCACCGCCGCCAACGCCTCGTCCATTTCGGACGGCGCCGCCGCGATGGTCCTCACCCGCCAGAGCGTCGCCGACCGGCTCGGCTTGAAGCCCGTCGCCCGCATCGTCGCCCACGCCGCCCACGCCCACGAGCCGGCCAAATTCACTACCGCGCCCGTCGGCGCGATGGAGAAGGTGTTGAAGCAAGCGGGCTGGGCCGCGAGCGAGGTCGATCTCTACGAGGTCAACGAGGCCTTCGCCTGCGTCGCGATGATCGCGATGCGCGATCTCGGCATTCCCCACGACAAGATCAACGTCCACGGCGGCGCCACCGCCTTGGGCCACCCGATCGGCGCGAGCGGCGCGCGCGTCATGGCCACCCTCCTCAGCGCCCTCGAAACCCACGGCGGCAGGAAGGGCGTCGCCTCGCTCTGCATCGGCGGCGGCGAGGCGACGGCGGTGGCGGTGGAGCTGGTGGACTGACGTCCCGTCGAAGGCTGACCCGAAAGAAACTTACTGATTTTCAATCAATCCAGAGCAGACTCGGGATGACTGCCACAATCCGAGGACGCGATCATGAGGGTCGGTCAACTGATTACCGGTGCGCCAGACGGCCCACCGCTCGCGCCCGCGCGGGCGGCCGAGCTCCGCGATGAGCTTCAACAGGCTCATCACGACTTGCTGGCGGCCCTTGCCACGCTGGAGGAATTGACGGCTGAGCCCCGGCCCGACCCCGGTCGCTATCCCAATGCCCGCTGGAGACTGAGCCTCGCCAGCCGCAGGCGGCGGACGGTAACGACCGCGGCTTGCACCGAGCTTCTGGGGACCGCGTCGCCGGACGAAGCCTCGATCATTCGGGCGCTGATAGCCGGCGAGGCACACAAGCTCGGCGAGTCGGCGTCTCATGTCCGCAAGTGGTGCATGGACGCTATCGCCGCCGATTGGTCGGGATATTGCGCGGCTTCCAACGCGCTGCGCAAATCGATGAGGGACCGGATCACGGCGGAGCAGGCCGTGCTCTATCCGTTGCTGGACAGATATTCCCGCTAGCACGAAGCGCGGGGCCTTCGCGTGTGCAATATCGACGCGCTAACCCGGCCGTCCGGATCGGGTCACGCCGCATGCCACAGCCCCTTGCCGGTCCCGAACCAAAAAGTCTTTCCTAAAGCCTAACCTTTATGGTCATATCGCCAAATAGCAGAGAACCGATTCGCGTATGATGATGCATATGCTGCCGAGGCTGCGGCCATCGCAACGGCTCGCCGCAACGCGCGGCTGACATACCGATACTTTCGTCACCTTCGTGCTGATCGGTCATACCGGGCTACTTCAGCAGCCCGCGATCACTGTCCTTGTGATCTCCGCCCCCGTCCGGTCGGTCCAGATGTAGCGGTAGGAGCCGCCCATCGCCATCGTCCGGCGCATCTGCTCCAGCCCACAGACGTTGCCCCGCGTCGACTGGACGACGCCCGCGCGCTGCGCGTCGGTGACGTCCGCGGCATTCACCTGGACCTGCATATGGTAGGTCAGCTGCGTTCCTTCCGCGCTGATCGCGGTGACGGAGCTCAGCTCGTCGACCTGGATCGGCGTCTGCGCGTTCAGCTGCCGCGCCGCCTCGCCCTGCGCGCAGCTCATCATCGCCTGGCGCTGGGCCGCGCTGAGCTCGCTCATCGCCCGGCTCTCCATCCCAGCGGGCACGCAACGCCGCACCAGCTCCGCGCTGTCGGTCCGCACGTTCGCCGGCTGCGCCACGCCAGCCCCCGCGATCGCCGCCAGCGGCAGCACCAACAGGCAACGCATGATTCATCCCCCTTCGACTTTGCGGCTTCGCCTCGCGCCCGATATCACGACATCCATCGCCCGGCGTCAAATGTTTGAAATGCCGAACCAGTCCCTGCGGCATCGCAGCCTCGCTCCGCCCGTCAAAAAACCGCGCGGACCGCGTGCCTTTTCTAACAGGCTGTTAACCACTGCACCGGTAGACCGGCGCGCAAGAGACAAGGCTTTGGCGCTGAGAAGGATACGAGCGACGATGAGTGGCGAGACGCGGGAGCGGGATGCGGCGGACCTCGGGCGGCGGATCAAGCTGTTCGATCTGGACGGGCGGCTGGAGGCGGATTGTCGGGAGATCTGGTCGCTGGTGGAGCCCGACAAGCGCGTCATCGCGCGCGCTTATTGGGAGCGCTACGCCCGCTCCGACGAGATCGACCGGCCGATCGGTCCGGACAAGATCGAGGAGCTGACCGACCGGATCGTCCCCCATATCGTGGCCAAGCACGAGCGGCTCGCCGAGCCCGAATGGTTCGACATGACGCGGGGCTATGTCGAGGCGGCCGCGAAGGCGAACATCTCGCACACCACGCTTTATGCCGGCATCGCCGCCTGCGGCCAGGCGATCGTCTCGCTGCTCGCCGCGGCGCTGCCGAACGACCCGGAGCGGCTGGCGCGGCTGACCTCGGCCGGGATGGCCCTGGTCGCGCTCGAGATCGACGTTTTCTCCTATCATTACGACGTGCTGCGCACCCGCGCCGAGCGCGAGCGGCGCAGCGCCCAGGGCAGCGAGTTCAACAAGGAGATCGTCAGCGTCGTCGAGAAGACCGCGTCGGGCTCGCGCAAGGTGCGCGACCAGGCGGCCGAGGCGAGCCAGGCGGCGCGCGGCATGCTCGGCAAGACCAGCGAGGTCGCCGCGGCGGCCGAGCAGTCGGCGGTGGCGATGCGCGAGGCGGCGCAGACCGCGGCCGGCCTGATCATGGCGATCGAGGAGGCGCGAAGCGAAGTCGAGGTCGCGGCGGGCGTGGCGACTCGCGCGGGCGAGCAATCGGCCAAGGCGGTCGAGGTCTCCAAGGCGCTCTCCGAACAGGTCGGCGCGATCGAATCGATCCTCGGGCTGATCCGCGACATTGCCGGGCAGACCAATCTGCTGGCGCTCAATGCCACGATCGAGGCGGCCCGGGCGGGGGATGCGGGGCGCGGCTTCGCCGTCGTCGCGCAGGAGGTGAAGAGCCTCGCCAACCAGACCGCCAACGCGACCGACGACATCGCCAACAAAATCTCCGCGATCCAGTCCGCCACCCGCCAGACCCTCGAAGCCAACGGCTCGATCCAGTCGACGGTGGAGGAGGTGCAGACCAGCGCCGACCGCATCCGTCAGGCGATGGAGGTGCAGGCGCAGACCGTGACTATGATCACCGCCGCGGTCGACTAGACCGCGCTGGCCGCCGATTCGATGTCCTCGACGATCGCCGCGATCCGCGCCGATACCGAGGCGGTGGCGAGCGAGATCGACGAGGTCGAGCAGAATTTCTCCGAGGTCGACGCGCAGATGGCGCAGTTCAAGGCGACCGCGGGCAGGTTCGTCCAGACCTTCGCGGCCTGAGGGCGCCGACGCCCCCCTTTCCTGATCGGCGCGGCGCGCGTATCGCCGCGCCATGACCGAGCCACTCCACATCCTCGTCACCGGCGCCAGCCGGGGGATCGGCGCCGAGATCGTCAAGGCGCTCGCCGGCCACCGCGTCGTCGGCCATTCCAGCGCGGGCGGCGACGGGCGGATCGCGGCCGAACTCGCCGACCCTGAAGGCGCGACTGCCTTGTGGTGGGAGGCGATGGGCCGGCTCGACGGGCGGATCGACGTGCTGGTCAACAATGCGGGCGTGTTCGAGCCCGCGCCGCTCGGCTCGAGCGACGCCGAGTGGGAAGCGCATTGGGAGCGGACCTTGCGCATCAACCTGCGCGCGGCGGCGGACCTCTGCCGCCTCGCCGTGCTTCATTTCCGCGAGCGCGGCAGCGGCGGGCGCATCGTCAACGTCGCCAGCCGCGCCGCCTTCCGCGGCGACAGCCCCGACCACTGGCATTATGCCGCGTCGAAGGGCGGCATGGTCGCGATGACCAAGTCGATCGCGCGGGCCTATGCTGGCGAGGGCATCTACGCCTTCACCGTCGCGCCGGGCTTCACCGTGACCGGGATGGTCGAGGAGTATGTCGCGAGCCGGGGCGGCCTTGCAGCGCTGGGCGAGCTTCCCCTCGGGCGGCCGGCGACCGCCGACGAGGCGGCCGAGACGGTGCGCTGGCTCGCCACCGACGCGCCCGCCTCGGCGACCGGCGCGGTGATCGACGTGAACGGCGCCAGCTTTGTCCGCTAGCTATAAGGCCACGCTCCCCTGCACCAAAGAGGAGGCGGAGGCGCTGGGGGAGGATATCGTGGCGTTCGCCGCGCTCGACGCGCCGCCGGTGCTGGTCACGAGCGAGGCCGAGGGCGAGGCCTGGCGGCTCGACGCTTATTTCGAGAGCAAGCCGAACGCGGCGGACCTCGCCGCTCTGCGCGCGCTGGTGCCGAGCGCGGGCGTGGTTCCGACCGTCGAGCGCGTCGGCGATGCCGATTGGGTCACGCTCTCGCAGGCGGGTTTGGAGCCGATCCGGGCGGGGCGCTTCTTCGTCCACACCCCGGCCCATCGCGACGAGGTGCCGCCCGACGCAATTGCCTTCGAGATCGACGCCGGGCGCGCCTTCGGCACGGGGCAGCACGAGACCACGACGGGCTGCCTGATCGCGCTCGACCAGCTGAAGGCCCGGGGGGCGCACATCTCCAACCTCGCCGATATCGGCACCGGCACCGGCCTGCTCGCCTTCGCCGCCTTACGGCTGTGGCCGGCGGCGCGCGCGATCGCGTCGGACATCGATCCGGTCGCGGTCGAGGTCGCGGCGGAGAATGCCACGGTGAACCGGGTCGCGCTCGGCCGGGCGCGCGGTCAGTGTGAGCTGGTCGCCGCGGCGGGCGTGGCGCATGCACGGCTGAAGGCGCGCGCGCCCTACGACCTCGTCATCGCCAATATCCTCGCCGGGCCACTGATCGCGCTCGCCCCGGCGATAGCGGCCGCCCTCGCGCCGGGCGGGCGGCTGATCCTCGCCGGCTTGCTCGGCCGCCAGGCGGAGCGGGTCGCGCAGGCCTATCGGCGTCAGGGACTGCGCCCCGCCGGCCGCATCGACCGCGGCGACTGGCCGACCCTGGTGCTGCGCAAGCGGCGCGGCGCATAGAAGCCCCTTCCCCATTCCAGGCGCGGCGCTAAGCTGCCGCCAGGGAGACTGAGACGATGCGCGTTGCGATCCGCAAGGCGGCCTTGCTGGCCGCGCTGGCGACCACCGCCTTTGCCGCGCAGGCGGCCGAGGACGCGACCCGGCGGACGCCGGGCATTCCGAACCAATCCTGCCTCGATCCGGTCGATGCTTCGAAGCAGATCGACGGCGACGCCGCACCGCCGCCTTTGCTCGACGGCCTCGGCAACGCCGGGCTCGAGCCGGACAGCGACCATCAAGAAGCCCGCGCCTATTTCGCGCAAGGCGTGCGCCTGGTCTGGGCGTTCGACGAGGTCGAGGCGATCCGCGCCTTCCAGGCGGCGCAGCGGCTCGATCCGACCTGCGCGATGTGCTTCTTCGGCGAGGCCTGGGCGCGCGGGCCCACGATCAACCTCAACCCTCGCGACGAGGAACTCGAAGCCGCGCGCGCCGCGATCCGCCGCGCGCAAGCGCTGTCGGATGGCCTCGGCGCGCGCGACCGCGTGCTGATCGAGGGCCAGGCGCTGCGCACCCGCGACGGCGATGAATTCGACAGCGAAGGCTATGCCGCCTTCATGGAGCGCGCCGCGTTGCGCATGCCGCTGGACGACACGATCCAGATCATGGCCGCAGACTCGCGGATGATCCTCAACCGGGGCGAGATGCAGCCCGGCAACCTCTCGCAGCGGCTGCTGGAACGGGTGCTCGCGCGCAACCCCGACCATATCGGCGCGATCCATTTCTACATCCACATCACCGACTGGATCGACCGCCAGCACCTCGCCGTGCCTTATGCCGAGCGGCTCGGCCGGCTCGCGCCGGCGGCGAGCCACCTCGTCCACATGCCCTCGCACAGCTTCTACGGGGTCGGCCGCTATGCCGACGCGGCGGCGTCCAATGTCGCCGCGATCGCCGCCGACCGGGCGTTCAACGCGACCGCCCGGCCCGAGCAGTCCGACTATCGCTTCTACCTCAACCGCCACAACATGCATTTCGCGATCACCAGCGCGCTCGCCCGCGGCGACGGCGCGACCGCGGCCGACGTCGCCGCGCAGTACCGCGCCACCTATCTTGCCGGCGAGGTGCAGGCACCGTCGCGGCTGCTCGGCTCGGCGGTCTTTTACACCGCCGGGCTGCATGCGCCGCTTGCCGAGGTGCTGGCCTTGCCGGAAGCGGAGCATGCGATCGACCGGGCGATGCGTCATTATGCGCGCGGCGAGGCGCAGGCGCGGGCCGGCGATGCCGCGGCGGTGCGCGCCGAGGCGGCGGCGATCGCGGCGCTGCGCGAGGGCACGGATGCGCCCGCCTTGGGCCGCGGCGGCGCCCGGCTCGCCGAGGTCGCGCAATATGTGCTCGAAGGCCGCGCCGCGATGCTCGCCGGCGAGCATGAGGGCGCACAACGCGCCTATCGTCGGGCGATGGAAGCGCAGCTCGAGGCCGATTTCGGCATGGACCCGCCGCTCTTCTGGTATTCGGTCCGCCGCAGCCTCGCCGTCGCCCTGTTGGCGAGCGGAGACGCGGCCGGCGCGCGCAACCAGCTCCATGCGAGCCTGCGCCGCTGGCCCAACGATCCGCTCGCACTCTACGCTTTGTCGCTCGCCGACCGGGCGCTGGGCGATGGGCGCGGCGCAGACGGAAATCTCGCACGAGCGCGAGCGGTCTGGGCGGGGGACGTAGTGGCGGTGCCATTGACGCGGATTTGAAGCCTTGCGTGTCTATTTGATCACGGGTGTAATCGCAGGCGCCTACGTCCTGTTCTGGCCGTGGTCCCACACGCGCAGACTGTTGCAAAGACGGGAGGATCGGCTGGGGGAGCTAGCAGCGGGCGAGGAGGAGAGCTTCTTCGAAGAGCGCCGCGAACTTGAGGCCTACCCGACGATGAAAAGCGAATGGCTGCTTCGCCTCCTTGGCGGAGTGATGTTCATCGGCTGCCTCGTCCTTCTCCTCACCGGCCGCTAAGCTGGGGCGCCACTTTATCCGCTGACAGCATTGGCCGCGACCGGTAGGCAGGCGGGGTGGTGGAGCTGCTTCTCCTCATTCTGATCGGCGGCGGGTTCGCGCTGTGGATCTCGAACCGAGATCTGAAGGCGCGGCTCGATGCGATCGAGCGGCGGCTGGAGGGGAGCGAGGCTCCGGCGTCGCCCGCGTCGGCGGGCGCGCCGATGGAGCCGGAGGTGCCGTACACGGTCACCTATCAGCGACGGGAGCCGGCGCGCACCGCTGTTCCGGCGGAGACCGGGGTTCAGGACCGGGCCGAGACTCCTCCGCCGGAGCGCGTCATCGAAATCGGCGACGAGCCGGAGCGCGAGCGCGAGGAGCCGGAGCGCGAGCGCGAGTCGGTCGGCGCGTTGTTCGAGCGGCTGGTGGGCGGGCGGCTGCTGATCTGGCTGGGCGGGATCGCGCTGGTGGTCGCGGCGGTCTATCTGATCCGCTACTCGATAGAGATCGGGCTGGTGACGCCGGCGATGCGGATGGCGGGGGCCGCTTTGTTCGGCCTCGTCCTGCTCGGCGCGGGCGAGGCGTCGCGCTGGAAGATGGCGGACGATCCGCGCATCGACCAGGTTCTGGTCGGGGCGGGGATCGCGGTGCTCTACGCGGCCGCCTATGGCAGCCACAGCCTCTACGGCCTGATCGGGACGGGCGCGGCTTCGGCGGCGATGCTGGCGATCACCGCCGTGGCGCTCGGCCTGTCGCTCCGCCACGGCGCGCCGACCGCGGTGATGGGGCTGATCGGCGGCTTCCTCACCCCCGCTCTGGTCGGCGATTCGAGCTCGGGGCCGGTGCCTTTGCTCGCCTATCTGGGCCTGCTCGATCTCGCCATCTTCCTGATCGCGTGGCGGCGCGGCTGGACCTGGCTGGCGGCGGCGGCGGTGGCGCTGAGCTTCGTGTGGAGCGCCTTCCTGCTTTTCCTTGAGCCCGAGGACGCGCTCGCCTCCGGCATGTTCGTCATCCTGCTCGCGATCGGCGCCTCACTGGCGAGGCCGGGCGACGGGCGGGCGTTAGGGCTGATCCAACCGCTGCTGATCGGCATCGTCCAGCTCGCCTTCGTCGCGGCGCGGAGCGATCTGGGCTTCCTGGGCTGGCTCCAGTTCGGCGCGCTCGCGGCGGCGAGCCTTGTTCTCGCCGCGCTCCGCAAGGAGTATCGCGCGGCGCCGGCGGTGGCGCTCGCCTTCGGCCTGCTCGTCCTGCTCGGCAAGGCGGGGGTCCGGACCGATCCGTTCGTGCTCCACGCGGCCGTGGCGCTGACCATGATCTTCGGGCTGGGAGGGCTGGCGCTGGCGCTGGCGCTGGCGCTCCGGCAGCCGGGACGGCTGTGGACGGCGGTCGCGGCGGGCGGCTTTGCCGGACCGCTGCTGGTCGCCCGCGCCGCCTGGCCGGCTCTGCTCGACCTGCCCGTCTGGGGGGCGATCGCGGCGGGGCTGGCGCTCGGACCGGCGACCTTGATCTGGCTGGCACGCGGCTGGGCCTCGGCGAGTGCGCCGGCGGAGCTCGGGCTGCTCACTGCGGGCGCGGCAGCCGCCTTGCTGCTCGGCGCCGCGATCTGGGACCTCGCGCCGGGCGAGTGGGTCGTGACCGGCTGGATGGCCGTCGCGCTGCTGCTCACGCTCGCGGCGCGGCGGCTTGGCGATCTGGCGCTGGCGACAGTCGCCGCGGCGACGGCGGCGGCGGCGGCGGCGCGGGCCGTGTCGCTGGTGCCCGAACTGTCGACGGCGGCGATCACGGCGCTGATCGGTCTCCCGGCCCTCGCCGTCGACCTGCCGACGGCGCGCGATGCCCTGTTCGCGCTGGCGCTGCCGGCGGTATTGCTCACGGGCGTGCGGCTGGCGATGCCGGAGCTGCCGCTGGGCGCGCGGCGGGCGCTGGCGCCGGTCGCCGGGCTGTTCGCGCTCGCGGCGGCTTATGTCTGGTTCAAGCAGGGCTTCGGCCTCGCCTCCGAAGAGGATTTCGTCGCGCGCGGCTTCCTCGAGCGGACGATTCTGACCCAAGCCCTGTTCGCCGCCGGCTGGCTGTTCGCCTCGGGGCGGCTCAAGCTGCCGCGGATCGAGCCGGCGATGCTGCGGCTCGCCGGCACGGCGCTGACCGCGCTCGCCGCCGCGCGGCTGGTTTGGTTCGATCTCGTGATGCACAACCCCGCTTTCGACGCGCAATGGGTCGGCGCGACGCCGGTGCTCAACCTGATCCTCCCCGCTTATTTGCTGAGCGCCGCCTGGCTCTACGCGGCGCGGCGGCGCTACAAGGACGCGGCGCGCTCGGGCTTCTGGCTGGCCGCCTTCCTCGCCGCTCTGGTCGCGGGCGCGATGCTGCTGGTGCGCCAGGCCTTCCAGGGGCCGATCCTGACCGGGCCGGAACTGCCGATCGGCGAGATGTACGGCTATTCGGCCGCGGGCATCGTCGTCGCGTTGGCGCTCCTCCTCGGCGGCGTGCGGCTGCCCGACAAAGCGCTCAGGCTGGCGGGCCTGATCCTGCTCACCGCGACGATGGTGAAGGTCTTCCTCGTCGACGCCTCCGAGCTGGAGGGCGTGCTGCGTATCCTCTCCTTCCTCGGCCTCGGCGTGGTGCTGATCGGGATCGGCCGACTCTACGGCCCCATCTTGCGCGCCGAGCTGGGCGCGGGCGAACCGGCAAGGGGACAGGCGCATGGATGACGAAGCGGCGATCGGGGCGGTGGTCGACGAGATGTATGCGATGATCTCGGGGCCGAGGGGCCCGCGCGACTGGTCGCGGCAGGCCAATTGCTTCCACCCCGACGCCCGGCAGATCCGCACCTTCATCGGGCCGGACGGGCGCGCCGCGTTCAAGGCGATGGGGCAGGAGGAATATGTCCGGGACACGACGTCCTTCTTCGCGGAAAACGATTTCTTCGAGGTCGAGATCGGGCGGCGGATCGACCTGTTCGGCAATATCGCCCATGTCTGGAGCGCCTACGAGGCGCGAACCGCCCTGGACGACGCCGCGCCGGAGCGTCGGGGGATCAACTCGATCCAATTGTTCAAGGACCCGGAACGCGGCTGGCGGATCACGTCAATGATCTGGGACAATGAGCGCGAGGGCGTCGCGATCCCGGCCGATCTCGCCGGCTGATCGCCTTGCCTTCGCGGGGCGGCCCGCCTAAATGCGCCGCCTTGGTCGGGGCGTAGCGCAGCCCGGTAGCGCATCACACTGGGGGTGTGGGGGTCGCTGGTTCGAATCCAGTCGCCCCGACCATCGAGCGGATTCCCTAAGCGGGCTCACTCGCCCATTACGGTGGTCAGGAACTCCGCCTTGTAGGCCTTGATGCTCGCCGCTTCGATCCTGGCATGGGCAAGCGGCGCCATCAACTCCGGAATCCGGGCATTGTGCGCGTCGAGCGCCGCCTGGTCGCGCCAGGCCTCGCTGATTCGGACAAGGTCCGGATCGAACAGATCGACGCCATAGGCATAATGGAGACAGCCCTCCTCGCTGAGCGAGGAGGTGACGTTGCGTTCGAGCACGGCCCTGAAGCGCGCGACCTCGCCGGCGCCGAACTTCACCTGTCCCGTGACGACGATCATGGTTCCCCTCCTTGCCTTGGCAATCGCCCATCCCCATGATAGTCGCCTCGCGCTTTTCCGGCGAGCGCTTCCGCGCCGCTCACCTTCCGAGTAGGATCGCATGTTCGCATCACCAGCCTATGCCGCGACCGGCGGCTCCGCCGCGGGGGGGACCCTGGCCTTCTTCAATATGGTCTTCCCGCTCCTCCTCATCTTCGTCATCTTCTACTTCCTCCTCATCCGCCCGCAGCAGCGGCGGATGAAGGCGCATCAGGCGATGATAATGGCGGTGAAGCCGCGCGACACCGCGATCACCTCGGGCGGGCTGATCGGCAAAGTCACCAAGGTCGACGAGCATGAGGTCGAGCTCGAAGTGGCGCAGGGCGTCAAGGTCCGCGTCGTCAAGTCGATGCTGAGCGACGTGCGCCCCTACGGCGCCAAGCCCGCGAACGACTGAGGGCGCGGCCGCCATGCTCAATTTCTCGCGCTGGCAGATCTGGCTGATCAGCCTCGCCTGCCTGATCCCCGTGCTGATGGCGGTGCCGAGCTTCCTTCCCACCAACGCCCGAGCGAGCCTGCCCGGCTGGGTGCAGGCGATCCATGTCAATCTCGGCCTCGACCTCGCCGGCGGCAGCCACTTGCTGCTGGAGGCGGAGACCGGCGATCTCGCCCGCCAGCGCCTCCAGGCGATGGAGGACGTGATCCGCCGCGAGATGCGCACGGCGGGCATCCAGATCACCGGCTTGTCCGGCCAGAACGGCGTGCTGAGCTTCGCGGTGCGCAATCCGGCGCAGCTCGCCGAGGCGCGCAACATCGCCACCCGCCAGTCGCAACCGGTCGGTTTTTCCGCGCAATCGGACTGGAGCGTCGACACCCAGGACGGCCGAATCGTCATGCGCCAGACCCAGGCCGGGATCAACGCCGCGATCGATAATGCGATGGAAGTCGCGCGCGACATCATCGACCGGCGGATCAACGCGCTCGGCACGCTCGAGCCGACGATCATCCGCCAGGGGAGCAACCGCATCGTCGTGCAGGTGCCGGGCATGCAGGACCCCGAGGCGCTGAAGCGGCTGATCGGCCGCACCGCCCGGCTCGAATTCCGGATGGTGACCGAAGGGGTGAGCCAGGAGCAGCTCGCCGCCGGCCGCGCCCCGATCGGCAGCCAGATTCTGCCGACCAGCGAGGGCGCCCGGATCGCGGTTGAGCGCCGGGCGATGATCTCCGGCGACCAGATCGCCGACGCGCGCCAGGATTACGACCAGCAGGACGGCACGCCGAACGTCGTCATCACCTTCGATTCGACCGGGGGTCGCCGCTTCGCGCGGGTGACTCAGGAGAATGTCGGCAAGCCCTTCGCGATCATTCTCGACGGCGTCGTCATCTCCTATCCGGTGATCCGCGAGCCGATCCTGGGCGGCCAGGCGACGATCTCGGGCGGCGGCTTCACCGTGCAGACCGCGAACGAGCTCGCCATCTCGCTGCGCTCGGGCCGGATCCCGGTCGAGCTGGAGGTGGTCGAGGAGCGCACGGTCGGGCCGGAGCTCGGCGCCGATTCGATCCGGCTGGGCATCATCGCCAGCATCGTCGCCGCCGGGCTGGTGATGCTGTTCATGCTCGCGACCTACGGGCCGTTCGGCCTGTTCGCCAACGCCGCCTTGGTCCTGAACGGGCTGATGATCGTCGGCATCATGGCCTTCTTCAATGCCACGCTGACCCTGCCCGGCATCGCCGGCTTCGTGCTCACGATCGGCGCGGCGGTCGACGCCAACGTGATCATCAACGAGCGCATCCGCGAGGAAATGCGCAAGGGCCGCAAGGTGATCGACGCGATCGACCACGGCTGGAACGAGGCGAGGACAGCGATTCTCGACGCGAACATCACCAACACGATTGCCGGCGCGCTGATGTATTATTTCGGCTCGGGGCCGATCCGCGGCTTCGCCGTGGTGCTGATCATCGGCATCGCGACCTCGGCCTTCACCGCGATCACCGTGGCGCGGATGATGGTCGCCATCTGGGCGCGGCGCACGCGTCCCAAGTCGCTGACATTGTAGCGCAGGCAAGGATCGATCATGCGGCTGATGAAGCTCGTCCCCGACAATACGAACATCGATTTCCTGCGCTGGAAGCTGTTCGCCGTCGTCACCTCGCTCCTGCTGGTCGGCGCCTCGATCTTCTGCCTGGCGACGCGCGGCCTCAATCTCGGCGTGGACTTCGCCGGCGGCCAGATGGTCCAGGTCACCTTCGCCCAGCCGCCTCAGCTCGATGAGCTGCGAACAAGGATCGGCGCGCTCGGCGTGGGCGATCCGACCATCCAGGAATTCGGCAGCCCGACCACGATCTCGATCCGCGTGCCGCGCGCCCAGGACGAGACGGTCGAGCAGGCCAACGCCATCGCCGCCAGCATCCGCGGGTCGATCGCGCAAAACTATCCGGGCAGCCGGATCGACTCGGTCGAGACCGTAACGGGCAAGATTTCGGAGGAGTTCGCCTGGGACGGCGCGCTCTCGGTGCTGCTCGCGATGCTCGGCGTCGCCGCCTATATCTGGATACGCTTCGAATGGCAGTTCGGCCTCGGCGGCCTCGTCTCGCTCACCCACGACTTCATCATCGTGATGGGCTTCTATTCGCTCACCCAGATCGATTTCAGCCTCAACGCGGTCGCGGCCCTGCTCACCCTGATCGGCTATTCGCTGAACGACACCGTCGTGGTCTATGACCGCATCCGCGAGAATCTTCGAAAATATCGCAAGATGGCAATCGAGCCGCTGCTCAACCTGTCGGTCAACGAGACGCTGTCGCGCACGATCAACACCAACGGCGCGGTGCTCGTCGCGATAACCGCCCTGCTCCTGCTCGGCCCGGATGTGATCTACGATCTCACCATCGGCATCTTCGTCGGCGTCATCATCGGCACCTATTCGTCGATCTATGTCGCGCGCTTCCTGCTCGTGCCCCTGGGCGTCGGTCCGGACAGCTTCGTGCCCAAGGATCCGATCAGCCGCGCCGCGCGGGGACCGCGCAACGAAACCGATGACGGCGCCCGCGTTTGAGCGCAGCCCGGCGCCGCGTGGCCCGGTCGTCCGTGGCCTTTCGGCGGGCGGCTTCACGATCGACGGCGAAACCTATCAGGCCGCCTTGCTGACGCCGGAGGGCGCGCGCGCCTGGCAGGATGCGCCACCGCTGGCCGAGCTGATTCCGGCCCATGTCGAGACGGTACTGGCGCTCGATCCGCAACCCGAATTCCTGATCCTGGGCACGGGCGCGCACCAGGCCTTCCCGCCGCGCGCCTTCGTCCGCGCGCTCGAGGAACGCGGCATCGGCGTCGAGGCGATGGACAGCCGCGCCGCGGCGCGGACCTGGGGCATCCTGCGCGCCGAGGAACGCTGGATCGTCGCGGCCTTGCTGCCGCTCTAGCGCCCGGCGACCGCCGAGAGATGAGCGAACAGCTCGTCGCTGTTGCGGTCCCAGCTGAACTTCTCCGCCGCCTTACGCACATCCTTCTGCGATGGCGGCGTGGCGAGGATCTCCCGCGTCGCGGCGGCGAAGGCGGCGGGATCGCGCGGGACCAGCCGGCCCGCTTCCGGCCGGTCGATCGCGTCGCGCGCGCCGCCGACGTCGCAGGTCACGACCGGCGTGCCGCAGGCGAGCGCCTCGACCCAGACATTGGCCAGCCCCTCGCTCGCGCTCGGCTGGAGCGAGACGTCGGCGGCGGCGAGCAGGCCGGGCAGCGCCTCGTGCGGCAGCGCGCCGAGGAAGCGGACGCGATCGTGCACGCCGAGGCGGCGGGCGAGCTGGCTGAGCATCGCGCGGTCGGGACCGTCGCCGACGAGCAGCAGAGTCGCGTCCGGTATCGCCGCCAGCGCCTCGATCGCGACCGCCTGGCCCTTGCGCGGGATCAGCGCCCCGGCGGTGACGAGCAGCGGGCCCGCGACGCCCAGATCCGCCTTGGCCTTGGCGCGATCGACCGGGCGAAAGGCGTCGAGATCGACCCCCGTGTGATGGACCCGGATTTTCTCTTCCGGCAAGCCGAGCGCCACCATGTCCGCCTTCATCGCCGCGCTCACCGCGAGCAGTCCGCCCGCGGCGCGGCCGGCGGCGAGGATCTGGCCGCAGATGTCGGGTTGCCCCCCCCAATGATGAATGTCGGCCCCGCGAGCCTTGATCGAGAAGGGTATGCCGAGCGCTTCGGACAAGCGCATCGCCGCCGGCCCGTCCGGCCAGAAGAATTCGGCGTCGATCACGTCGAACGGGAAGCGGTCGCGGATTTCGCGCAGCAGCGGCAGCAACGCGTCCGCCATGCTCGCGGCAGTCCGCCGCTCGCCCCCTTTCGGCCAGACCCGGTAGCGCGGGCGGTGCACCCGCAGCCCCTTCCACGCCTCCTCGCGCGGCAGGCGGCGCAGCGGCGCATAATGCGGATGGAGCGAGAGCGGCCAGACCGGCAGTCCGACCGGCGCGACGACCTCCAATGCCACGTCCGCGCGCGCGGCGAGGCCGAGCGTCTGCCGCTCGACGAAGACGCCGAGGGTCGGCCGCCGCCCGTTCGGAAACAGGGTCGCCAAGGTGAGCACGCGAAGCATCGCATCCGCGCATAGCAGAAAGCGCCCAAATGCCGAGTTAAGCGGCCCATTAAAGCGCGGTTCAGCCGGGCTCCGCTCTCCTAGCCAAACGCCGCTTGGCCTCCCCCGAAGCCTCAGCTAAGAAGCCCGCCATGCACAGCTTTTCCCGCCCGCTCGCTCTCCTCGCCGCCGTCGCCATCGTCCCGCTCGCCGGCTGCGGCACTTTGGGCCTCAACCGCACCGCGGCCGACACGCGCTATGTCGCGCGCGACGTCAACACGCTCTACAACGCCGCCTTCCAGCGGCTGCAGCGCCGGCAATATCAGCAGGCGGCCCTGATCTTCGACGAGGTCGAGCGCCAGCATCCCTATTCGATCTGGGCGCGGCGGGCGCAGCTGATGAGCGCCTTTTCCTATTACGCCGCCGACGATCACACGAAATCGATCGAATCGGCGCGCCGCTTCCTCTCGATCCACCCGGGCAACCGCGACGCGCCTTACGCGCTCTATCTGATCGCGCTCAACTATTACGAGCAGATCAGCGATGTCAGCCGCGACCAGGGGATCACCCGCCAGGCGCTGGACGCGCTGGGCGAGGTCGTCCGCCGCTATCCGGGCACGCCTTATGCCGACGATGCGCGGCTCAAGATCGACCTCGTCCGCGACCATCTCGCCGGCAAGGAGATGGAGGTCGGTCGCTTCTACCAGCGCCGCGCCGAATGGCTCGCCTCGACGGTACGCTTCCGCAATGTGATCGAGCAATATCAGACGACCAGCCACACGCCGGAAGCGCTGATGCGGCTCACCGAATCCTATCTCGCGCTCGGCATTCCGGGCGAGGCGCGGCGCTCCGCCGCGGTGCTCAGCGCCAATTATCCCAACACCGAATGGTATGAGCGCGCCTACAATCTGATCCAGCGCCACGCGCCCAACACGACGCCCGACACCCCGCTTGGCAGCGCGCCCACGCCACCGCCCGCCGCGGCGACGCCCGAGCCGCAGCCGGAGCAGCAGCCGGCGACGCCCCAGGGTTGACCGCGTCATTCCAGCGAAAGCTGGAATCTCCGTGCTTCAAAGGGTGTGAGATACCCGCTTTCGCGGGAATGACGTAAGAGAATCGGATGCAGGGTTCGCGCTTTCCATGCTGACCGGCCTCTCGATCCGCGACGTCGTGCTGATCGAAACGCTCGACCTCGAATTTTCCGGCGGGCTCGGCGTGCTCACCGGGGAGACCGGGGCGGGCAAATCGATCCTGCTGGACGCGCTCGGCCTGGCGCTCGGCGCGCGCGCGGACAGCGCCCTGGTGCGGACCGGCGAGACGCAAGCCTCGGTCGCGGCGACCTTCGAGATCGCGGCGGATCACCCGGCGCGGGCGCTGCTCGACGAGAACGGCCTCGCCGCCGAACTCGGCGAGCCGCTCGTCATCCGGCGGATCGCCAAAGCCGACGGCGGCAGTCGGGCCTTCGTCAACGACCAGCCGGTTTCCGCCGGTCTGCTCCGCGAGCTCGGGGCGAGCTTGGTCGAAATCCACGGCCAGCATGACGATCGGGGCCTCCTGAACCCGCGCGGCCACCGGTCCTTGCTAGACGCTTATGGCCGGATCGACACGGGACCGACCGCCGAGGCGTGGCAGCGCCTACGGGAAGCCGATGAGGCGCTGGCCGAGGCGCGCGAGGCGCACGAGGCGGCCGAGCGGGACCGGGAATGGCTGGCCCATGCGGTCGAGGAGCTAAACCGCCTCGCGCCCGAGGCGGGCGAGGAGGAGAGCCTCGCGGCGCTGCGCGCGACGATGCAGGCCGGCGCGCGGCTCGGCGACGAGCTGGAGGCGGTCGCGGCTTTGGTGCAGGGATCCGGAGGCGGGCTGGCGCAGCTGCGGCAGGCGGCACGGCGGCTCGACCGGATCGCGGCCGAGCATGTCTCGCTGGCCGAGACGCTGGCGGCGCTCGATCGGGCGGTGATCGAGGCGGCCGAGGGCGAGGATGCGCTGGAGCGCGCGCGCGCCGCTCTGACCTTCGATCCGGCGCGGCTGGAGGAGGCCGAGGCGCGATTGTTCGAGATTCGCGCGCTCGCCCGCAAGCACCGGGTCGAGGCCGACGCGCTTCCCGCGTTGCGCGAGGAGCTGGCGGGCAAATTCGCCGCGCTGGAGGCGGGCGGCGCCCATCTCGCCGGGCTGGAGGCTGAAGTGGCTAAAGCGCAGGCCGAATACGACCGCGCCGCCGAGACGCTAAGCGCGGCGCGGCGCGAAGCGGCGGGGCGGCTCGACGCGGCGGTGGCGGGCGAGCTGGCGCCGCTGAAGCTCGACATGGCGAAATTCCGCACCGCGATCGACGCGGCGGAGCCCTCGGCGGCGGGGCGCGACCGGGTCGAGTTCGAGGTCGCGACCAATCCCGGCGCGCCGTTCGGACCGCTGACGAAGATCGCCTCGGGCGGCGAGCTCTCCCGTTTCATCCTCGCCCTCAAGGTCGCGCTGCACGAGGAGGGCGGCCCTCGCACGATCGTCTTCGACGAGATCGACCGCGGCGTCGGCGGCGCGGTGGCGAGCGCGGTCGGCGAGCGGCTGCACCGGCTCGCGGCGGCGGGCCAGGTGCTCGTCGTCACCCACTCGCCCCAGGTCGCCGCCCGCGGCGCCACCCATCTCCTGATCGAGAAGAGCCACGACGGCACCGTCACCCGCACCGGCGTCCGCGCCCTTAACGCGGAGAAGCGCCGCGAGGAGATCGCGAGGATGCTGTCGGGCGCGCAGGTCACCGACGAGGCCCGGGCGCAGGCCGAACGCTTGTTGGAGGCGGCGTGAGCGACACCGTCACGCTCTGGCGGCCGGTCGGCCCGGAGGAACTTAAGCTGATCCGCAAGAGCGGAATGCGAGCCTTCCCGGAACGCCTGCCGGAGCAGCCGATCTTCTATCCGGTGACGACCGAGGACTATGCGGCGAAGATTGCTCGGGACTGGAACGTGCCAGCGAGCGGGTCCGGTTTTGTAACGAGATTCGAGGTGAGATCCGACTTTTTAAACCGCTATCACGTGCAGAGCGCCGGCGGCCGGGCGCATCAGGAATATTGGATACCGGCAGACGACCTGGCGGCCTTCAACGAAGCGATCGTCGGTCCGATCGAGGTGGTCGCCGAATTTCTGGCGGAAGGACCGGCAAATCCATGAAGGAAGCCGAAGCTACCGAACGCCTTGCATATCTGGCCACGGAGATAGCGCGACACAATGCGCTCTATCACACCGAGGACGCGCCGGAGATTTCGGACGCGGACTATGATGCGCTGGTGCGAGAGAATGCCGCGCTGGAGAAGCAATTTCCGCATCTCGTGCGCGAGGACTCCCCCTCGCGGCAGGTCGGCGCGGCGCCGGCGGCGCATCTTTCGAAGGTGCGGCACGCGCGGCCGATGCTCAGCCTCGACAATGCCTTCTCCGAGGCGGACCTGCGCGATTTCGTCGAGCGGGCACGGCGCTGGCTGAAGCTTCCCGACGACGCGGAAATCGCGCTCACGGCCGAGCCCAAGATCGATGGCCTCTCCTGCTCGCTGCGCTACGAAAAGGGCGCGCTCGTCCTTGCCGCCACCCGCGGCGACGGCTCCACCGGCGAGGTGGTCACCGCCAACGTCGCGACGATTCCCGACGTCCCGCAGCGCCTGAAGGGGGCCGCCCCCGACGTCTTCGAAATCCGGGGGGAGGTCTATATGTCGAAGGCGGACTTCGCGGCGCTCAACGCCCGCCTGCTCGCCGAGGCGGAGGAACCGGACAAGGCGCGCCAGTTCGCCAATCCGCGCAACGCCGCCGCCGGCTCGCTGCGCCAGAAGGACGCGGCGGTCACCGCCTCGCGGCCGTTGCGCTTCTACGCCCATGGCTGGGGCGAGGCCTCGGCGGTGCCCGCCGACACGCAGGCCGGCGTGATGCGGGCGATCCAGGCCTGGGGCGTGCCGGTCGCCGACGATCTCGTCCGCTGCACCGATGTCGACGCGCTCCTCGCCCATTATCGCGCGATCGAGGCGAAGCGGGCGGACCTGCCCTTCGACATCGACGGCGTCGTCTACAAGGTCGACCGGCTCGATTGGCAGGAGCGGCTCGGCTTCGTCTCCAAGGCGCCGCGCTGGGCGATCGCGCACAAATTCCCGGCCGAAAAGGCCGAGACCGAATTGCTCGCGATCGACATCCAGGTTGGCCGCACCGGCAAGCTGACCCCGGTCGCGCGGCTGAAGCCGGTCGGCGTCGGCGGCGTCACCGTGACCAACGCGACCCTGCACAATGCCGACGAGATCGCCCGCCTCGGCGTGCGCGTCGGCGACCGGGTCCGCATCCAGCGCGCCGGAGACGTCATCCCGCAGGTGCTGGAGAATCTGACGCCGGAGCGCGTCGCGCCGCCCTACATCTTCCCCGACAAATGCCCGATCTGCGATTCCGACGCGGTCCGGGAGGAGGGCGAGGTCGACGTGCGCTGCACCGGGGGACTGATCTGCCCCGCCCAGCGGGTCGAGCGCCTCCGTCATTTCGTCAGCCGCCACGCGCTCGACATCGAGGGGCTGGGGATCACCCATATCGAAGCCTTTTTCCACGACGGGCTGCTCCAGTCGCCCGCCGACATCTTCACGCTGAAGAAAGACGATTTGCTCGCCCGGGAGCGCTGGGCGGAGATTTCGGCGCAAAATCTGATCGACGCGATCGACGTCAGGCGAAAGCCGCCGCTCGACCGCTTCCTGTTCGCGCTCGGCATCCGCCATGTCGGCGAGGTCACCGCGCGCGACCTCGCCCGGCGCTACCGCAGCTGGGCTGCCTTCATGGCGATGATCGAAGGCGCGCTGGCGACGCGGCGCGAGCTGGCGCCCGAGGACGGCGAGGAGGAGCGCAAATTCCTCGCCCGGCGCAACAAAGCGGTGGTGGAGGCGGTGGGGACGGCCAATATCGGCCCCGAAGTCGCCAACGCCTTGCTCGATTTCTTCGAGGAAGAGCATAATCGCGAGGTGATCGTCGCCATTTTCGCCGCGGGCGTCGAGGTCGCCGATGTGGTCCACGAGGTCCGCGAATCGCCGGTGACCGGCAAGACCATCGTCTTCACCGGCAGCCTCGAGACGCTCTCCCGCGACGAGGCCAAGGCGCAGGCCGAGAGCCTCGGCGCCAAGGCGGCCGGCTCGGTCTCCGCCAAGACCGACCTCGTCGTCGCCGGCCCGGGCGCGGGCTCGAAGCTCAAGAAAGCCGAGGAGTTCGGCATCCAGGTGATGACCGAGCAGGAATGGCTGGCGCTGGTTGCCGAAGCGAGCTGAATGATTCGTACTTGACTTAATTAAGCTCATAGCGAAATACGGCGGCGATGAACAAGTTCGCCGCCTTGTCCGATTCGACCCGCCTGGGTGTTGTGGAGCTGCTCGGGCAGGGATCGCGTGCGGCCGGCGAGATCGGCGCGCATTTCCCGATCAGCGCGCCGGCCATGTCGCAGCATCTGAAGACGCTGCGCGAGGCCGGGCTGGTCCGGGTTCGGATCGACGGCCAGCGCCGGATCTACAGCCTCGATCCGGCCGGCTTCGCCGAGATGGAGGACTGGCTTGCTAGGATGCGCCGCTTCTGGGGCGGCCGGCTCGACGCGCTGGAGCGGGCGCTGGAGGACGACGATTCCAAAGGAGAGACGACATGACCACTGCCACCGCCGAATATGGCACCATCACCGAAGCCGGCACGATCCGCTTCGAACGACTTCTCCCCGGCCCGATCGAACGGGTCTGGGCGTATCTCACCGAATCCGACAAGCGCGCCCAATGGCTCGCGCGCGGCGACATGGATCTCCGTCCCGGCGGCGAGATGGAATATGTCTGGCGCAACCAGGAACTGGCCCAGCCCGACGAGGTCGCCCCTGAGAAATGGAGCGGCGAGCATCGAATGAAGGGCCATATCGTCAAGGTCGATCCGCCCCGGCTCCTCGTCCACACCTGGGACGAGGAATCGAGCGAGAGCGAGGTAAGCTTCGAACTGACCGAGGTCGGCGACAAGGTCCGCCTGGTCCTCACCAACCGCCGCCTCCCCAATCGCGGCGAGCTGGTCGGCGTCTCGGGCGGCTGGCATGCCCATCTCGACGTGTTGCAGGAGGTGCTGGAAGGCGGCCGGCGCTCGCGCTTCTGGGACAAGGTTCAGCGCCTCCACGATCATTACGAGGGGACCACGCCCACCGACTGAACGGCGGTTGCAGCTTCGCGGCGCCCGTCCCACATAGCCCCCGACACGAAGAGCGGGAGCGGACATGGAAGTCTGGCACGGCACGACGATCCTCGGCGTGCGCAAGAACGGCAAAGCCGTGATCGCCGGCGACGGGCAGGTTTCGCTGCAATCGACGGTGATCAAGCCCAATGCGCGCAAGGTGCGCCGGCTCGGCGACGGCAGTGTGATCGGCGGCTTCGCGGGCGCCACCGCCGACGCCTTCACCTTGTTCGAGCGGCTGGAGCGCAAGCTCGAGCAGCATCACGGCCAGCTGATGCGCGCCGCGGTCGAGCTCGCCAAGGATTGGCGGACCGACAAATATCTCCGCAACCTCGAGGCGATGATGATCGTCGCCGACAAGGACGTGACCCTGATCCTGACCGGCAATGGCGACGTGCTCGAGCCGGCAGCGGGCGTCGCGGCGATCGGGTCTGGCGGGAATTTCGCCCTCGCCGCCGCGAGCGCGATCTTCGATTACGAGGAGGACGCCGAGACGATCGCGCGCAAGGCGATGAAGATCGCCGCGGACATCTGCGTCTACACCAACGACCAGCTCACCGTGGAGACGATCGAGGACGCCGCTTCCTAGCCTCCTGCCGCCGCGGCAAGGATCCAGGTCTCGAACGCCGCCATTGCGGGCGTCGGCTTGCGCGATTTGAGGCGGGTGAGCCAATAGCCGCCGAGGCTCACCTCCTGCCGGAAAGGACGAACCAGCTTGCCTTCCGCCAACTCGTGCTCGAACAGCCGGACCGGGACCAAAGCGACGCCATGGCCAGCGATGGCCGCTTCAGCGGCCAGGGCGGCGGAATCGAAGACGGGGCCGGTGAGCGGCGGTGCCGATACGCCCGCCGCCTCGAACCAGGCCGTCCATTCGCCGATCCGGTAGGAGCGCAACAGGGTTTCGCCAGTCAGATCCGCTGGCTCGCGCAGCCGCGCCGCGATTTCCGGCGCGCAGAGCGGGCTGAGCGGCGCGTCGAACAGGCGCACCGCCTCGGTGCCGTGCCAGGCGCCGTCGCCGTAGCGGATCGCGAAATCCAGTCCCTCCTCGGCGATGTCGACGCGGTTGTTGTTGGTGCTGAGCCTGAGGTCCACGAACGGATGCGCGGCCTTGAACCGCGCCAGCCGCGGTAGCAGCCAGCCGAGCGCGAAGGTGCCCACCGCGCCGACGCTCAGCACCTCGCGCCCCTTGCCGCCGTCGAATGCGTCGAGCGCGGCCGCCATCCGGTCGAACGATTCCGTCAGCACCGGCAGCAGCGCCTGCCACTCGTCGGTCAGCGCCAGCCCGCGCGGCAGGCGGCGGAAGAGCGGCGCGCCGAGCCGCTCCTCCAGCGCCTTCACCTGGTGGCTCAGCGCCGCCGGGGTGACGCAGAGTTCGATCGCCGCCTTGGTGAAGCTCAGATGCCGCGCCGCCGCCTCGAAGGCGCGCAGGGAATTGAGCGGGAGATAGGGCCGGATCATCCTGCCATCCTAGCCGCGCTGGCGCGCGCGGCTCGCCGCCAGCTCGGCTCCGCACACGACTGACATC
>NZ_JBQTJC010000171.1:0-19254 GCF_052387495.1 Sphingosinicella sp.
CTCGGGGTCGGGGTCGAGGCCGAGGTGCTGGACCGCGCCCGAGCAAAAGCGGCGCGGGCCGGAGTCGAGATCGAGTGGCGGCAGGGGTTCGCTCACGACGCCGCGGCGCTCGGCGAACGCTTCGACAAGGCGGTGTCGAGCCTCGTCTTCCACCAGGTGCCGCTAGCCGGAAAGGCGGCCGGGATCGCGGCGATGGCCGAGGCTGTCCGCGCCGGCGGCGAGATCCACATCGCCGACTTCGCCCGGCAGCGCGGCCGGCTGATGCGGACGTTGTTCGGCATCGTCGGACGCCTCGACGGGGCAGAAAACACGCGCCCGAACGCCGATGGCGCGCTCGAGCGAATCCTGGGCGGGCTCTCCGCCGCCGCCGCCGAGCCGACGCGGAGGGTCGCGACGCCGCTCGGCGAGATCAGCCTGTTCCGGCTGAGGACGCCGGATGCGGAGACCAGCGAAAATGCGCTTGACCCTGTAGCGGGTCCAGGCCCGATATGGGCGTCGATTGCCGGTAAGGAGTGACCATGTCTGCATCCTGCTGCGGACCTTCGCACGATCGAAGCGCCTCGCCGGCCTGGCGGCGAGCGCTCTGGATCGCGCTTGTTGCAAACGGCCTGATGTTCCTCGTGGAGATGGCCGCGGGCGCGGCTTCGGGCTCGCGCGCGCTCCAGGCGGACGCGCTCGACTTTCTCGGCGATGCGGCCAATTACGCAATCAGCCTCGGCGTGCTCGGCATGGCGCTGGTCTGGCGCGCCCGCGCCGCGCTCGCCAAAGGGATAACGATCGTCGCCTTCGGCCTCTATGTGATCGTCGCGGCGCTCTGGGCGGCGCTCGGCAGCGCCACGCCGGACCCCAAGGTCATGGGCAGTGTCGGCCTGCTCGCCCTGGTGGTAAATGTCGGCGTGGCGCTTATGCTTTACCGGTTCCGCGACGGGGATGCGAACATGCGTTCGGTCTGGATCTGCTCGCGCAACGACGCGATCGGCAATGTGGCGGTCATGCTGGCGGCGCTGGGCGTGCTCGGCACCGGCACCGCCTGGCCCGACCTCATCGTCGCGGCGCTGATGGCGATGCTCGCGCTCACCGGCGGGTTCCACATCGTCCGGCAGGCGCGCGCGGAGGTGGCAAGCACGCGCGAAGCCAAGGCGCTGGCCGCGTGACGGACGAGGACGGGCCCGGCGTCTTCGTTCCGCCGCCTCTCTTGTTCGGGGTCGCGGTGGCCGCAGGCGTGCTGCTCGACGGCAATGCGCTCGAATGGCGGCACGTCACCCATCCTTCGCAATATGCCGGCGTCGCCGTCGCGCTCGCGGGTGCCGCGCTCATCGCGATTTGCCTCGGCCTGTTCCGGCGCTTCCGGACCCGGCCCGAGCCATGGGAGCCCGACCAGGTCTTGATCCGGACCGGGATCTACAGATTCAGCCGCAACCCCATGTATCTCGGCATGGCGCTGCTCTGCCTCGGGATCGCGATGTTCTTCGAGAGCATTGTCGCCTTCGTCCTGCTTGCGGTCACTCTGGTGGTGATCGACCGCTATGTCATCGCGCGCGAGGAGGCCTATCTCACCCGGCAGTTCGGCGCCGACTATGAAGCCTATCGGTCGAAGGTGAGGCGATGGCTCTGATGGGCGGCGCTTTCTTTCCGTCTCGCTTTGCTGCTAGGAGGCCGCGCATGCGCCGCTGGCTCACCTTGATCGGCACCTTGATGCTTGCCGTCATGATCTGGACGGGCACGACCGCGCATGCCGCCGAGGCGCTGGGCTGCGTCGAAGTATCGGCCGATTCGTTCGGCCATTTCGATGGCGACAAGGACGAAGTTCCCAACGACAGCGACAAGGCCGTTCCGCATCATCATGGCGGGTGCCATGGGCATCATGTCGCTGTGACCGGAGACGGCGGAACGGCCTCGCCGTCGCCGGCTGAAGCTGTCACTCGGATCTTGGGCATTGCCGACAGAATACCCGACGCCGATCCCGGCACGGTCCTCCGCCCTCCGATAGCCTGACCGCACGAACCGCGACGCGCCGCTCACGGCGCGCTTGTTCGTTCCGTCAGGAGTCAATCAATCATGAATCGAATGCTTGCTGCGGCGTCGGCCGCGGCGATGGTCCCCATATATGGGTCACCGGCGACCGCGCAGGTCAGCACGCCGGCAACGCCGCGCGTCGGCTCGCCGACGACACCGGAGCCGGCCGGTCCCCCGGCGCCCACGCGCCAGGCCGATCTGCCCCTCCTCGTTCCGCGCGAAGGGGCGCTACCGGCGTCGCTGTCGCTCCAGCAGGCGCTGGAGGAGGCGGAGGCCCGCTCGCCGGCGATTGTCGCCGCCCGCGCCGCGGTCGAGGCGGCCGAGGCGAGAGTGAGACAGGCCGGTTTCCGGTCCAATCCGGAGCTTAGCGTCGAGGTCGAGAATTTCGCCGGCACCGGCGAGCTGTCCGTTCTCCGGCGCACGGAATCGACGGTTGCGCTGAACCAGCGACTCGACCTTGGCGGCCGGCGGCAGGCGCGGGTGGGCGTCGCGCGTGCCGAGCTCGCAGCAACCGAGCTGAGGCTGTCGATCGCCCGCGCGGATCTGGCGCGACAGGTCAGGGAACAATTCGCGCGCGGAGTCGCGGCACGCGAGCGACTGCGGCTGGCGGAGGAGAACGAGGTCAGGGCCCGCGACCTCGCCCGCGTCGCCGGCGTCCTGGTCGACGCGGGCCGCGAGCCTCCGCTGCGGGCGCTGCGCGCCCGTTCCGCAGCCGCCCAGGCCAGGGCCGAGCTCGAGACCGCCCGGGCCGACGAGCAGGCGTCGCGCGCGACGCTATCGTCCCTTTTCGGCGTGAGTACGCCGGTCGAAACCCTGTCCGGCCCGCTGCTCGACCTGGAGCCGAGCATGATCGATCCCGAGCAGAGCCTCGAGGTCCGGCTGGCCGAAGTCGAGCAGCTTGGAGCGGAAGCCGCGCTGAGGCAGGAAACCACCGCGCGGAATCTCGATCCGGCGGTCGGGGTGGGAGTCCGCCACGTCCGCGAGACCGGGGACGTCGCGCTCGTCGGCGGCATCTCGATGCCGTTGCCGGTGTTCGACCGGAACCAGGGCAATGTCGCCGCCGCACGCGCCAATGTCCGCGCTGCCGAGGCGCGGCGCGCGGCCGCCCTCGCGACCATCACCGTGCGCGCCCGCAACGCCATCGCCAATGTCGAGGCGGCGGAAGCCAGGGTGGAGGCCCTGGAACGTGCCGCCTTGCCCGAGGCCGCCGAGGCGCTGCGCCTGGCCCAGGTCTCCTACCGGGAAGGACGCGCCAGCCTGCTCGAGCTGCTCGACGTGCAGACCGCCTACACCGCCGCCCAGAACGCGCTCACCGAAGCGCGCCTCGCCCTTGCCCTTGCGACCGCCGAGCTCGGCCGTGTCGCCGCTCGATAAGGAGCCCAAGATGCAACTCACGGAAGTCACGCAGGATCGCAGAAAGGTCTTCGCGACCGTTGCCGCCATGATTCTCATCGCGGGCGTGGGCGGCGTCCTCATTGGGCGCTCGCTCGATTCGGGCGAGCCGGCCACCGCCACTGTCGAAAAAGGGGAAGAGGAAGGCCACGCCCGGGAGGGCTTCGTCGAGATGACGCCCACGCGGCTGGCCGCGAGCGGGATCAGGACGACGAGGCTCGAGGCCGGGTCGCTGAGCGCGGAGATCATCGCGCAGGCGACGGTCGCAGCCCCGCCCGAGGGCCAGGCGCTCCTCACCGCCCGTGCGGACGGCGCCGTGGTTCGGATCAACAAGCGGCTCGGCGATCCCGTCGCAGCCGGAGAAGTCGTGGCGTTGCTCGAAAGCCGCGACGCCGCCGGCTTCGTCGCCGAGCGCAACGCCGCGGCTGCGCGGGAGCGCGCCGCGCACGCGGCGTGGCAGCGCGAGGAGCGCCTGTTCCGGGAACGCATTACGGCGCGCCAGGATCTCGAGGCCGCACGCGCGTCGCATGATGCCGCCGAAGTCGAGCTTGGGCGCGCCGAAGCGGCGGTGCGCGCGGCGGGCGTCACAGGCAACGGCCGCCATCTTGCGGTCACCAGTCCGATCAGCGGCCGGATCACCGAGGTCGATACGCAACTCGGCGCCTATGTCGCGGCCGGCGCGGAGCTGTTCAACGTCGCCGATCCTCGCCGCATCCAGATCGACGCCGCGGTGCCGGCCGTCGATGCCCAGCGCATCCGCCCGGGCGATCGGGCGCTGGTCGAGCTGCCGAGTGGCGGCACGGTCGAGGCGGTGGTCCGCTCGGCCACGCCTTCGCTCCACCCCGAAAGCCGCGCCGCCACCATCGTCCTGCAACCCGCCGGCACGCCGGCCGGCCTGACCCAGGGCCAGGCCGTGCGGGTGCGCATCATCCCGCGGGGGTCGGCGATCCGGACGATCGTCGTCCCCGAGGAAGCCGTGCAGCAGGTCGAGGGGCGCGATGTCGTCTTCGTCCAGGTCCGCGGCGGCTTCCAGGCGATGCCCGTCTCGATCGGCCAGCGGTCGAACGGACGGGTCGAAATATTGGAAGGTCTGCGGCCGGGCCTGGTCGCGGTCACCGAAGGCGCCTTCGTGCTGAAGTCGCAGCTCGGCGCCAGCGAGGCCGAACATTAAGGCCCGCGCGCCCTCGCTCCCTCATTCAAGCCGGCCCGCTCGGGGCGGCCACAGGATAGTCTCACCATGATCAGCCGCCTTCTCGATGCTGCCGTCCGCTTCCGCTGGGCCGTCTTGTTCATCACCCTCGCCGTCGCGGCCTATGGCGCGTTCCAGCTCTTCCGACTGCCGATCGACGCGGTTCCCGACATCACCAACAAGCAGGTGCAGGTGAACGTCTCGGCGCCAGCCTTCGGGCCGCTCGACATGGAGCGCCTCGTCACCTTCCCGATCGAGACGACGCTGGCAGGGATTCCAGGTCTCGACCATACCCGCTCGATCTCGCGCAACGGCTTTGCGCAGGTGACGGCGGTGTTCGACGAGAATGTCGACATCTATTTCGCGCGGCAGCAGGTCGCCGAGCGCCTTGGCCAGGCCGGAGAGACCCTCCCGGAAGGGGTGCAGCCGCAAATGGGGCCGGTGTCGACCGGACTGGGCGAGGTCCTGATGTGGTCGGTCGACTTCGCGCCGAATGCGACCGCACAAAATCCCCGCGTGGCTGGCCGGCCCGGCTTCCAGCCCGACGGCTCCTATCTGACCCCGGAGGGCGAGCGGCTGACCGACGAAGTCTCGCGGCTCGCCTATCTGCGCACGATCCAGGACTGGGTGGTGAGGCCGCAGCTGCGCACCGTCGAAGGCGTCGCCGGCGTCGATTCCATCGGCGGTTATGAGAAGCAGTTCATCGTGGAGCCGGATCCCGGCCGGCTTGCCGCCTACGGCATCTCCTTCTCGGAGCTTTCGGAGGCGCTCGAACGCGCCAACATCTCGGTCGGCGCGAACCTCATCCAGCGCGGCGGCGAGGCCTTCCTCATCAGGGCCGATGCGCGAATTCGCCATATCGACGAGATCGCGCGTGCGACGATCGCCACTCGCAATGGCACTCCGGTCACGGTCGGCAATGTCGCTGCGGTCCGAGTCGGCGGTGAGCTGCGCACCGGCGCCGCCTCGATGAACGGACGCGAGGTCGTCATCGGCACGGCGCTTATGCTGGCCGGCGGCAACAGCCGCATCGTCGCCGAACAAGTGGCCGAAAGGCTCGAGGAAGTGTCCCGGTCGCTGCCGCCGGGGGTTCGGGTCACCCCGGTGTACAATCGCTCGTCGCTGGTCGAGGCGACGATCTCTACGGTCGAGGAAAATTTGGTGCTGGGCGCGCTGGCCGTGATCGCCTCGCTCTTCTGGCTGCTCGGCAATATTCGCGCGGCGATCATCGCCGCGCTGGTCATTCCCCTGTCCTTCCTGATGATGGCGATCGGGATGAATCAATATGGCGTGTCGGGGAATCTCATGAGCCTCGGCGCGCTCGACTTCGGCCTGATCGTCGACGGGTCGATTATCATCATCGAGAATTGTCTGAGACGGCTTGCCGAACGGCAGCATCGGGAGAGCCGGCAGTTGGCGCTACCCGAGCGCCTTCACGAAGTGTTCGAGGCGTCCAGGGAGATGATCCGCCCGACCATCTTCGGCCAGGCGATCATCCTGCTCGTCTTCGCGCCGCTGCTGACCTTCACCGGTGTCGAGGGCAAGATGTTCACGCCGATGGCGATCACCGTCATGCTGGCTCTGATCGGCGCGTTCATCCTGTCTCTTACCTTCGTACCCGCGATGGTGGCGATCCTGATCAGGGGCAAGGTCGCCGAGAAGGAAGTTCGCGCGATCCTCTGGGTCAAGGACCGCTACGAGCCGGTGCTGCGGCGCGTGATCCGACGGCCCTGGCCATGGATCGGCGCCGGTGTCGGGACATTCGTCGCCGCGGGGCTCCTCTTCATGACGCTGGGACAGGAGTTCATCCCGCAGCTCGACGAAGGCGATCTCTCGGTGCAGGCGATCCGGATCCCATCGACCTCGCTCGACCAGTCGCTCGAGATGCAGCGCCGGGTCGAACGGGCAATCTCGTCGCTGCCGGAAGTGGCCTTCATCTACTCGAAGACGGGCACCGCGGAGGTCGCGACCGACCCGATGCCGCAGAACATCTCCGACGCCTTCGTTATCCTGAGGCCCCCGGGGCAATGGCCCGAAGGCGTCGACAGCAAGGAGGACGTCGTCGAGCGCATCGAGGAGCGGATGAGGAGTCTCACCGGCAACGCCTATGAGGTCAGCCAGCCGATCGAGATGCGCTTCAACGAGTTGATCGCCGGGGTCCGTGGCGATGTCGCGATCAAGATCTTCGGCGACGATCTCGACGAGCTCGAGCGAGTCGCCCGGCAAATCGCCGGAGTGATCGGCCAGGTCCCGGGCGCCGCCGACCTGCGCGTCGAGCAGACCGCCGGATTCCCGACGCTCGACATGCAGTTCAACCGGGACGCGATCTCCCGCTACGGCCTGTCGATCCGGGAGGTGACCGACACGATCGCGGCGGCGCTCGGCGGACGGGAGTCCGGTCTCGTCTTCGAAGGCGCCCGCAGATTCGACATCGTCGTGCGACTTCCGAACGCGACTCGCGACGATCTCGGGGCGGTCGGCGCCCTGCCGGTGATGCTGCCGGAAGGCGGCGCCGGCGTCCGCCATTCGGTTCCGCTCAGGGAAGTCGCGAGCTTCCGGTTCTCGGAAGGGGTGAACCAGGTCAGCCGGGAGAATGGCCAGCGGCGCGTGGTCGTGCAGGCCAATGTTCGCGGCAGCGACCTCGGCTCGTTCGTTGAGGAGGCTCAGGCGCGGGTCGCCCGGGAGGTCACCCTGCCTCCCGGCGTCTTCATCCGCTGGGGCGGACAATATGAAAATCTGCAGGCCGCCTCGGCGCGCCTGTCGATCGTCATTCCCGTCGTATTCATCCTGATTTTCGGAATCCTCTTCCTGGCGCTGCGCAGCGTCTCCGCGGCGCTCGCGGTCTATTCCGCGGTTCCGCTGGGTCTCGCCGGAGGTGTGTTCGGCCTTGCGCTGGCCGGGCTCTCCTTCTCGATCTCGGCAGCGGTCGGCTTCATCGTGCTGTCCGGCGTCACCGTGCTGAACGGGCTCGTGGTGATGACGGCCATCCGGCAACGGATCGGCGAGGGCCTCCCGGTGGACCAGTCGATCCGGGAGGGCATGATGGAACGAGTGCGGGCGGTCATCATCACCGGCGTTGTGCCCGCGATCGGCTTCATTCCGATGGCGGTCGCCACCGGCCGCGGCGCCGAGGTGCAAAAGCCGCTCGCCATCGTCGTCATCGCCGGCCTCATCGTCGCCACCTTGCTGACATTGTTCGTGCTGCCGGCGATCAGTCACCTGCTGCTGCGCATCCGCCGCAGGAAGCACGTCCCCGGCGAATATGAAGGTGAGGACGCGTTCGGCCGCGAATTGCCGGCCAAATGAAAACCGGCAAGAAGAAATCGATGCCGACGGTTGATGCGCGGCGGGACGGCATCCTTCGCGTCGCGGGCGACGGGCGTCTGACGACCGAGGACGATATTGGTTTCGTGTCGCGCTTCGAGCGCCTCGCACGCGCCGCGAATCCAATCCTCATGGGGCTTGGACCGAGTTTCGCCCGCTGGACGCTCGGCGCGTTGTGGCGGAGCGTCGAATTCGACGCCCTGCACCTGCGCCAATTCGGACGAATGGCGGTGGTCGGCGACAAGAAGTGGCAGGAGTGGGAGGCCGACGCCAGCAACCTGGTCTTTCCCGGGGAAGCCCGCTTCTTCGAGCGGGACGCGATAGAGCGCGCGAAAGCCTGGCTCCGGAATCCGGACGGGGAGCGCGAGACTTGAGCGAAGCCGATTTCGATCTTCGAAGCCGGGACAAGCGCAAGATTCTCTGGATCGTGCTCGCACTCAACGCCGCGCTCGCGACTGCCTTTTTCGCGACCGGCTTCCTAGGCGATTCCAGCGCGCTCATCGCCAACGGTCTCGATAACAGCTCCGACGCGATCGTCTACGCGATCAGCCTGATGGCGCTCGGCCGCCCACCCAAATGGAAGCGGATCGCAGCGCGATTCTCCGGCATCATGCTGCTCGCGTTCGCGGGCGGAGTCATGATCGATGCGGGACGCAGGTTCGTCTCCGGTTCGGAACCAATCGGCGTCATGATGATGGGGATGGCGCTCGTGGCGGCGGCCGTGAACCTCCTGTCGCTCTGTTTGCTCAGGCGGCTAAGGGGAAAGGACGTGAACCTGCGTGCCGCGACCACGTTCAGCTTCAACGACTTCGTTTCGAACGGCGGCATCGTCATTGGCGGCATCGTCGTCCTCTGGACCGGCCAGAACTGGCCCGATCTCGTCGTCGGTATCGGTGTTGCATCGATAGCGATCTACGGCGGTATCGACATCCTGCGGGATGCCCGTGACGATGCGAAGAAAGCAAATCAGGGTTAGGACATGGGGTCCAAAGCAAGCTCAATTCGGCCAGTCCCGCGTCCGGCGACCTGCGCAACCGGCCGGGATCCGGAGATCGTCCGGGTCTCGCCCGAACTCCTCTTGTGCGACCCTGAACCAGGAAAGGATTAGGCCATGGGAGCAGGCCACGATCACAGCCACGTTGCCGGCTCCAACAGCAGGAATCTGTCCATCGCGCTGGCCCTGACCACAACCTTCCTTGTGGCGGAGGTTGTCGGCGCCTTCGTCTTCAACAGCCTCGCGCTGCTGTCCGATGCGGCGCACATGCTCACCGATGCGGCTGCACTCGCCATCGCGCTCGCGGCGATCAGGATCGGCCAACGGCCTGCGGACGACCGACGAACCTTCGGCTATCGCCGGTTCGAGATACTCGCGGCGGCGTTCAACGCGCTGCTGCTGTTCGCAGTCGCCGGCTACGTGCTCTGGGAAGGCGTCGGACGCTTCTTCGAGCCGGAACCGGTCGGCTCGGGCGGCATGCTTGTCGTCGCGGCGCTCGGCCTGATCGTCAACCTCGTCGCGATGCGCTTGCTCGCTTCCGGGAAGGAAGAGAGCCTCAATGTAAAAGGCGCCTATCTCGAAGTCTGGGCCGACATGCTGGGCTCGCTCGGCGTCATCGCCGGCGCCGGCATCATCATGATCACCGGCTGGCTCTGGGTCGACCCGCTTGTCGCCATCGGCATTGGGCTGTGGGTGCTGCCCAGGACCTGGGTCTTGCTGAAGGACACGACGCACATCCTGCTCGAGGGCGTGCCCGACCGGCTCAGCATCATCAAGATCAGGAGCGCAATTGCGGAATCCGAAGGCGTGGCCGGCGTTCATGACCTTCACATCTGGTCCCTGACGAGCGACGACAGCAGTCTCTCCGTCCATGTCGAGCTCGCGCCCGGCGCGGATGCCGAGGTGGTCCGCACGCTTCTGGCCAAGATGCTGCGTGAGCGGTTCAATATCGAGCATGCGACAATTCAGACGGAGAGCGAGTCATGCGAGGCCGGTCCCGGTCTCCACCCGTGACGAATATGCGGCCGCTTCGCCGAGACCCTGCTGCAGCACGGTCAGTTGCGCACCGAAGGCCGGTCGACTAGTCAGCGGCCTGTGCGCGATTCGGTCCGGTCCCTTCTCGTCTTTGCCGCCTGCCTGATGGCCTCGCTGTGGCTGTCGACACCCGCGGCTGCCTGGAAGGTTCACGGCACGGCGCACCTGTCTTCTCCCGTTTCGGTCGACCAGCATCATCACCATGCCGACGACGGGTCGCCCATCGACGATCGCCAAGCTCCGTCCGACCGCGACGGCCCGGGTCACAACCATATCGTCGGCGGCGCGGCGTCGCTGAACGCGACGGTGGGAGAGGGCCATGAAGTCTCGCCGCGGGCGGCGGATGCCCTCTCGGCGATCGGCGGCCTGACACCGATTCTGCACGAGACGAGTCGTCCGCCGCCTTACGAACCTCCACGCGCCAGCTAGTTTCGCCTGATCTCCGCGCCGTTCTCACGTGTGCGGGCCTCTGCGATTCAAGCTGGAGCCCCGGATGTATCCCAATTCTGCCATCGGCCGCGCCTGCGGCCAGGCGGCGATCGCCGCCATCGCGCTCGTCGTCGCGACGCCGGCAACGGCCTTTCAATCGGCCGCCGCGCCAGCGGCCGCGCCTCAGCGCGCCCGCGAGATACTGACGCTCGACAGCGCGATCGTCCGAGCGCTGGCTGCGGCTCCCGAAGCTGAGTCCAACGCCGCGCGGCTCGACGCATTGCGCGCGGCCCGGCGCCAGGCCGGCGTACGGCCCAATCCCACGATCGAGGTGCTGGGCGAGAATGTCGCCGGCACCGGCCCCTATCGTCTGATCGACGGCGTCGAGGTCACCGCGAGCTACGCCCAGACGATCGAGCGCGGCAACAAGCGCGAGGCCAGGATCGCGATGGCCGAGCGGGAGATCGACATCGCCACCGCCGAGGCGCTTGTCCAGCGGCTCGACATCGCCGAGCGCGTGCAGACCGCCTATGTCGCGGCGCTGACCGCCGAGGCGATGATCGGCGTCGCAACCGAGCGCGTCCGCCTGGCCCGGGAGCTTCGCGCGGAGGTGATGCGGCGCGTTCGCGAGGCCAGGGACCCGCTCTTCGCGGGCACGCGCGCCGACACCCGCGTCGCCGAAGCCGAGGTCGACCTCGAACTCGCACTTCATGCGCGCGATGCCGCCTTCGGGCGTCTGGCGGCCTTCTGGGGCGGCTCCGCCGACGGACTTGAGATTTCGCTCGACCAGTTTTTCATGCTCGATGCGCCGGCGCCGCAACTGGGCGGCGCGATCGCGCCGGCCGATCTCGCCATTTTCGAGGCGCGCGCGCGGCGTGCCGAGGCCGCCATCGCCGTGGAGCAGGCGCGGCGGATCCAGGACCCGATTGTGCGCGGCGGCGTGCGCTACCTGAACACGACGGGCGACGTTGCTCTTATCGGCGGCATTTCGATCCCGCTCGGACGCAACGACACCAACCGCTTCAATGTCGAGCGGGCGCAGGCCGAACGGCGGCGCGCGGAGGCCGACATCGAGATCGCGCGCGTGATGCGTCAGCGTCAGCTGGCCTTGGCGCGGGAGCGTGTCGAGGAAACGCGCCACGAGGCCCAGGCGATCTACGAGCAGGTCTTTCCGGGCGCGATGCGAACGCTGGAGCAGGTCCGCGCGGGCTTCGCCCAAGGCGGCTTCCGCCACGCCGACATCGACGAGGCGCAGACGCGGCTCGCCGAGGTGCGGGCGCGCATGGTGCGCGCCACCGCCGAATATCACCAGGCGCTCGTTGAGCTCGACCGGCTGACCGGCCGGTTCGCCGAGCGCCTGCCGCAAGAGGGGGGTCGCTAAGATGAAAACCTGCATGCCGCCGCGCGCCATCGCCTGGCTTCTGCTCGCCGCCGCGCCGATCGCGCTGAACGCCTGTACGGGCGCCGCGACCGAGAACGCTTCCGAGGAAGCCGCCGCCGACTAGGAGCGCGGCCCGCACGGGGGCCGCATGCTGCGCGACGACGACTTCGCGATCGAGGTCACCGTGTTCGAGGAGGGCGTTCCCCCCGAATATCGCCTCTACGCCTATAGGGACGGCCAGCCGGTCCCGCCTGGGCAAGTTCAGGCGGCCGTGACCGTCCGGCGCCTCGACGGCGAGGTCAACCGCTTCGCCTTCCGGCCGGAGCAGGATTATCTGCGGGGCAACGCCACTTTGGTCGAGCCGCACAGCTTCGATGTCGAGGTGGTCGCGCTCGAGGGCGGCCGGCGGCACGTCTGGCGCTTCCCATCCTACGAGGGCCGCACGACGATCGGCGCCGAGGCGGCACGGGCGGCGGGGATCCGCATCGAGCGGGTCGGGCCCGGCGTGATCGACGAGACTGTGGAAGTGGTCGGCCGGGTCGAGCTCGATCCCGGCGCGACCGCCGAGGTCGGCGCCCGCTTCCCCGGCCGCGTCGTCGCGGTCGCGGCCCATGTCGGCGACCGCGTGAGGCGCGGCCAATTGCTCGCCCGGATCGAAAGCAGCGAGAGCCTCCAGACCTATTCGGTCTATGCGCCGATGACCGGCGTCGTCGCCGAGCGCCGCACCAATGTCGGCGACGTGACCGGCAGCGATCCCCTCTTCGTCCTCGCCGACCCCGGCCGTACCATGGCGGTGTTTCCGATCTTCCCGCGCGACATGGAGCGCATCCGGCCTGGCCAGCCCGTCCAGCTCGGTGGCCTTGAAGGCAACCGGGCGCATGCGTCGATCATTCGCGACTTCAGGCCCGAGGCCGATGCGATGACCGGAGCCACGCAGGCGCGCGTTCCGCTGCCCAATCCGGACGGCTTCTGGCGGGCGGGGATGAGCGTGCGCGGCCGGGTGACCATTGCCCGCCGTCAGGTGCCTCTGGCCGTGCGCACCGAGGCGCTGCAGCAGTTCCGCGACTTCACCGTCGTCTTCGCGCAGGTCGGCAACACCTACGAGGTCCGGATGCTCGAGCTCGGCGCGCGGACGCCCGAGTGGACCGAAGTCCTGGGCGGAATCCGGCCGGGCCAGCCTTACGCCGCCGAGGGCAGCTACGTGATCAAAGCCGATATCGAGCGCTCCGGCGCCAGCCACGACCACTAGGAGAGACAGCCATGCTCGAACGCATCATCAGGCTGTCGATCCGGCAGCGCTGGGCGATCCTCGCCCTGATCGCCCTCGTGGTCGCGGTCGGCGTGTGGAGTTTCGGCCGGCTCAAGATCGACGCCGTGCCGGACATCACCAACGTCCAGGTGCAGATCAACACGCCGGCGCCCGGATTCTCGCCTTTGGAGGCGGAGCAACGGATCACGTTTCCGGTGGAGATCGCGCTCGCGGGACTGCCGAGGCTCAGCTACACCCGCTCGGTCTCGCGGTCCGGTTTGAGTCAGGTCACCGTCGTCTTCGAGGACGGCACCGACATCTATTTCGCCAGGCAGCTGGTGGGCGAGCGGCTGCAGGGCGTGCGCAGCAGCCTCCCGGCGGGCGTCGAGCCCGCAATGGGCCCGATCGCGACCGGCCTCGGCGAAATCTACATGTACACGCTCGAGGCGCGCTCCGGCGCGCGCAAGGCGGACGGCACGCGCTACACGCCGCAGGATCTCCGCACGCTGCATGACTGGGTGGTGCGGCCACAATTGCGCAACGTCCGGGGCGTCACCGAGGTCAATTCGGTCGGCGGAAACCGGCGCGAATATGTCGTCGCGCCGATCCCGGCGCGGCTTTCCGGCTTTGGCCTGTCGATCTCCGATCTCACCCGGGCGCTCGAACGCAACAACGCCAATGTCGGCGCCGGCTATGTCGAGCGCTCGGGGTCGCAATATGTCATCCGGGTTCCCGGCCAGGCGGCCAACACCCAGGATCTTTCGGGGATCGTCGTCGCCTATCGGGGCGGGACGCCTATCCGCGTCGCCGATGTCGCCGACGTTTCGATCGGATCCGAGATCCGGCAGGGCGCCGCGACGAGGAACGGCCAGGAAGTCGTCCTCGGGACGATCTACATGCTGGTCGGCGAGAACGCCCGCGAGGTCAGCGTCGCGGTCGCCGAGCGGCTGGAGGAGGTGAACGCCTCGCTCCCGCCCGGAGTCCGTGCCGAGCCGGTCTATGACAGATCCCGGCTGGTCGAAGCGACGATCGGCACGGTCGAGAAGAACCTGGCCGAAGGCGCACTGCTCGTCATCGTCGTGCTGTTTCTGTTGCTCGGCAACATCCGCGCCGCGCTGATCACGGCGGCGGTGATCCCGCTGTCCTTTCTGCTCACCATCGTCGGCATGGTCGAATGGGACCTGTGGGGCTATCTGTTGAGTATTGGCGCGCTCGTTTTCGGCCTGATCGTCGATGGCGCGGTGATCATCGTCGAGAACTGCCTGAGGCGGTTCGGCGAAGAACAGCATCGGCTCGGCCGGCTGCTGACACGCGACGAAAGGTTCGAGCTTACGGCGGAAGCATCGACGGAGGTGATCCGGCCCAGCCTGTTCGGCATCGCGATCATCACCATCGTCTATCTGCCGATCTTCGCGTTGACCGGCGTGGAGGGAAAGACCTTCCACCCGATGGCGATCACGGTGGTGCTGGCGCTCACCGCGGCGGCGGTTCTGTCGCTGACCTTCGTTCCGGCCGCGGTGGCGACCTTCGTCACCGGCAAGGTCAAGGAGAAGGAGGGCGCGATCATGCGCGTCGCCAAGCGGGGCTATGCGCCCCTGCTCGATTGGGCGCTCAAGTTTCGTGGCGCCGTCATCCTCGGCGCGGTCGCCTTGGTCGCGGTCACTGGCATCGCCGCGACCCGGCTCGGCTCCGAGTTCATCCCGAACCTGGACGAAGGCGACATCGCGCTGCACGCGCTGCGCATTCCGGGCACCAGTCTGACCCAGGCGGTGCAGATGCAATCGGCGCTCGAGCACCGCCTCCGGCAGTTTCCGGAGGTCCAGTCCGTATTCGCCAAGATCGGCACCGCCGACGTCGCCACCGATCCCGTCCCGCCCTCGGTCGCCGATACGTTCATCATCATGCGGCCGCGAAGCGAATGGCCCGACCCGCGCAAGCCCAAGGCGCAGCTCGTCGCCGAGATGAACGCCGCCGTGCAGCAGGTGCCGGGATCCCGCTACGAGTTCATCCAGCCGATCCAGATGCGCTTCAACGAGCTCATCGCGGGCGTGCGCTCCGATGTCGCGATCCGGATCATGGGCGACGATCTCGACGAGCTCGCCAGCGCCGCCGAGCGCGTGGTCGGCGTCGTGTCCTCGATCGACGGCGCCGAAGACACGCAGGCCGAGCAGGTGACCGGGCTTCCGTTCATCGAGATCGTGCCGGATCGGGCCCGGCTGACCCAGCTCGGGATCAACGTCGCCGATGTCCAGGAGGTCGTCTCCGCGGCCACGGGCGGGACCGAGGCGGGACAGGTGTTCGAGGGCGACCGGCGGTTCAACATCGTCGTCCGTCTGCCGGAGACGATCCGCCAGGAAGAAGGGGTGCTGGAGCGGCTGCCGGTGCCGCTGCCGGGCGGCGGCGAGGGATTGCGCGGATCGGTGCCGCTCTCGGAAGTGGCGACGATCAACCGGACCGTCGGGCCAAACCAGATCAGCCGCGAGAACGGAAAGCGCCGCGCCGTGGTGACGGTCAATGTGCGCGGCCGCGATCTCGGCTCGTTCATCGCCGAGGTCCAGGATCGGATCGGCGCCGATATCGAGCTGCCCGAAGGCTATTGGATCGAATATGGCGGCACATTCCAGCAGCTTCAGTCCGCCTCGCGGCGGCTGCAAATCGTGGTGCCCTTGGCCCTCCTGCTCATCTTCGGGCTGCTTTTCCTGCTGTTCGGATCGGCCAGGGATTCGGCGATCGTATTCTCGGGCGTACCGCTGGCGCTGACGGGCGGCGTGTTCGCGCTTCTCCTGCGCGGAATCCCCTTCTCCATTTCCGCCGGGGTGGGCTTCATCGCCCTGTCGGGCGTCGCCGTCCTGAACGGGGTGGTGATGCTCACCTTCATCAAGCAGCTGCGCGAAGAGGGGCGCGCGCTCGAGGACGCGATCAGGGAGGGCGCGCTGACCCGTCTCCGTCCGGTGCTGATGACCGCCCTGGTCGCCAGCCTGGGCTTCGTCCCGATGGCGCTCAACGTGGGCCTGGGCTCGGAAGTGCAGCGGCCGCTCGCGACGGTCGTGATCGGCGGGATCATCTCCTCGACCCTGCTCACCCTGGTGCTGCTTCCGGCGCTCTATCGCGTCGTCCACGGCGGCAGGCGGGTTGCGGATGTGCCCCCTGCCCGACCGGCGCCAACGGCCTAGAGCGGAGGACTGGAATTGACTCGCTCCCCGGACAGCGAACGCGGCTTCATCGCGGTGCCCGTCTCGACAGCCGAACAGGCGCTCGCCTGGAGCATTGCTCTCATTGCCGGGAAATGGGTGAAGCAGCCGCATCGAGGCAGGCCTGCAATGAGCGCGGCCGGCGTTCCAATCGGGCGCTAGGCGAGTCGGGAGATTCCGATGTTGTCCATCCTTCGACACCGTACCTATCGCCATCTGTTCCTGGCGCAGGCGATCGCGCTGGTCGGGACCGGTCTCGCGACGGTCGCGCTCAGCCTCCTCGCGTTCGACATCGCCGGCGGCGACGCCGGGGCGGTCCTCGGCACGGCGCTGGCGATCAAGATGGCGGCCTATATCGGTATCGCACCGCTCGTCGGCGCCTATGCGGACCGGCTGCCGCGTCGGGCCTTTCTGATCGCGATGGATGCGGTGAGAGCCGGCGTCGCGCTGGTGCTGCCGTTCGTCGATCAGGTCTGGCAGATCTATCTGCTGATCTTTCTTCTGCAATCGGCGTCGGCGGCGTTCACCCCGACCTTCCAGGCGACGATCCCGGACGTGCTGCCGGACGAGCGTGATTATACGCGCGCGCTTTCGCTTTCTCGTCTCGCCTACGACCTGGAAAGCCTCGCCAGCCCGCTCCTCGCCGCCGCCTTGCTCGCCGTCATCAGCTTCCACTGGCTGTTTGCCGGGACGGCGATCGGATTCCTGGCCTCCGCGCTGCTCGTCGCGACCATCCTGCTGCCGCAGCCAGGGGCAGCCGCACGGCGCAAGGACGGCATCTACGCCAGGACGACGCGCGGCATCCGCATCTATCTCGCCACGCCGCGCCTGCGTGGCCTCCTCGCCGTCACGCTCGCCGCCGCCGCGGCCAGCGCGATGGTCATCGTGAACAGCGTCGTGATCGTGCGGGACCTGCTCGGACTTGGTCAAAGCGACCTGGCGCTGATCCTCGCAACCTATGGCGGCGGCTCGATGCTCGCGGCCGTCGCCATGCCGAGGCTATTGGACCGGTTCGGCGACCGCTCGGTCATGCTTCTTGCGGCCGGGCTTCTGTGCGGCGCGCTCGGCGCGATGGCGACGATCGTCGAGGCCGTCGGCCCGCCTCGCTTGTGGACCTTCGTGCTTGGCGGCTGGTTCGTCCTCGGGATCGCCTATTCGATGACCGTGACGCCGGGGGGACGGCTGTTGCGGCGATCATCCAGTCCGCAGGACCGTCCGGCCCTGTTTGCGGCCCAGTTCGCGCTGAGCCATGGCTGCTGGCTGATCGCCTATCCGCTCTCGGGCTGGCTCGGCGCGAGCTTCGACCAGACCGTCGCATTTGCCGGGATGGCGGCGATCGCGGTGATCGGCGCGATAGCCGGCGCCATGCTGTGGCCGAGGCAGGATCCCGAAGGGGTCCTCCACGATCATCCCGACCTGCCGGTCGATCATCCGCATCTTCAGGAGGGCCATCGCCCCGGGCTGCCGGTCCATGACTTCGTGATCGACGATCTTCATCCCCGGTGGCCGGGTCGCGGATAGACCAATGGCCGTGCGCCGGTCTTGTCGATTTTCGGAGTTCAGGCCGCTTTTTCGAGCATCGGAGGCGGCGGCGCCAATAGAGGGATGATCGCCTGCGCTGCGAGATCCTCGAGGCCGTCGGTTATCCAGCGCGAATAGTGACGCTCGATCATCACGACGCTGGTGTCGTGCAGCGCCGCGACCAGCCGGATCGGCAGACCGGCTTTGATGCCGCGCACGATCGAGGAGTGTCGCAAGGCGTAGGGCACGACAGGGTCGATGCCGGCCTTCTCGCAGATTTGCTTCCACGGCCGAGTCATCTCGCTCGACGAAGTCCACGGCCCACGGCGATCGCGCTTCCACGTGTTGACCCCAAGCTGGACGTAGCGCCACCGGCACAGAAGAGGCTCGCGGCTGCTGCGTCCTTCGCAGACGGGGCGAAGCGCCGCCAGCACGTCCTCCCCGACCCGCATCGCGGTATAGCTGTCGTGCCGGCGCTTGCCCTTCCGGCTGTTCGGCACGATCAGACGAGACTGGCCGAATTGGACGTCCCCCACGATCATGCGCGTGACCTGGGAGAACCGTGCGCCGGTCGCCGCGAGAAGGACGATTAGCCGGGCCAGGTCGCCGTCGAGATCGATTTCGATGGCGGCGGCGATGATCGCGCGAACCTCGGCGTCATCAAGGACCTGGTTTTCTCGCGCGCGCTCCTCGAAGCTCGGGCCCTCATCCTCGAAGCTGAGGCCGAGACGAACGCTTTCCGCGAAATCGGCGGGCAGACGCTTGCGGTACGGGCGATAGGCCGCGTTGAGCGCGGCCTTGAAGTTCGTGGCGGTCCGTACGCGGCTCACGCGCTTTAGCGAGGATGACAAATCCTTCCGCCACGCTCTCAGATCTTCCTCCGTGATCTCGTCCAAACGTTTCTCCGCGAGTGTCGAGGACCGCAGCACGTGCTTGCCGAGATTGCTGCTCGCATCCGATTTGGCCGGTCGGCCGGCCAACTGGGTGGAACGGGCATCGCGCATCGCGACGTAGCTTCGGATCGCGTCGGCGACCGTGGGCAGAGGGTCGAGGCTCGCCTCCTCCTCTGCTCTGCGAAGAACGCAGACCTTGTCGCGAGCGGCCCGGACGGCCGCCTCGTAGGAAAGCGTTCCGACCGCCAGCTGGTCGTCGGCCGTCCCCAAAGGCGCCTGCCGGTATTTCTTGTTCCCGGCATACCAGCGAACCAGCCAGCGGCCGCCGCGCTTGCCCTTGCGATAACCCAACGTAACGTCGGGATCGATGCCTCGCCAATGCAGACCCTGCCGCAAGTCCGCCCGCGCGGACCGCGATTGGAGCCGTGCCTGGCGCCCGTCGGAACCCATCATCTCACCCCAAAAAGCGTCAAACTTTCGTCAAACGCACAAGGAAGTTTGACGAAAGATACAGACGGACGAAGCTAAGTCAAGTATTTGATTTAATTGGATTGTAACGGACCTAGACGGACGAACAAAACAAGAACACGGACAGCTCTCACGGCGAAAACACGGGTTCGAGTCCCGTAGGGGTCACCAG
>NZ_JBQTJC010000172.1:0-11644 GCF_052387495.1 Sphingosinicella sp.
GGATGCGAGCGCCGTTGGCGCCGCCGCGGTGGTCCGACTTGCGGTAGGTGCTGGCCGAAGCCCAGGCGGTCTTGACCAGTTGCGCGACGGTCAGGCCCCCAGAGTCGACAGCGCCGGCGATCTTCGCCTTGACCGCGGCGACGTCGGCGTCCGACGGCCTGGTCCCGGCGGGGATCGGGTCCTGCCAGATCAGGTCCTCGGCCGGAACTTCGGGGCCGAGGTAGCGGACCTTCGGGCCCATGTCGCGGTGGGTCAGCTTGAACCAGGCGCGGGCGAAGGCGTCCTTGAACGCTTCGTGATCGGTGCGGAACTTCTCGCTGATCTTGCGGAACTCGGGGTCCATCTTGAGCGCCATGTCGGCCGTGGTCATCATCGTCGGCACGCGCCGCGACGGATCGTGCGCAGCCGGGGCCATGTCTTCGGGTTTCTGGTTTATCGGCTGCCACTGCTGCGCGCCCGCCGGGCTCCTGACCAGCTCGTAGTCGTAGTCGAGCAGCAGGCGGAAGTAGTTCTCGCTCCACCCGGTCGGGGTGTTGACCCACGATCCTTCGATCCCGCTGGTCACGGCATGCTCGCCGATCCCGCCATGCTCCTCGCCGCTGACCCAGCCGAAGCCCTGCGCGGCAAGGTCGCCGCCCGCCGGGGCGTGGCCGAGCGTCGAAGGATCGCCATTGCCGTGGGCCTTGCCGACAGTGTGCCCGCCCGCGGTCAGCGCGACGGTCTCCTCGTGGTTCATCGCCATCCGCTCGAACGTCGCCTTAATGTCGCGCGCCGACTGCAGCGGGTCGGGATTGCCGCCCGGCCCTTCCGGATTGACGTAGATCAGCCCCATCTGGATCGCCGCGAGCGGCCCGTCGAGCTCGAGCGCCTCGTCGGGGCGGATGCGCGTGGCGACGCCCTCGTTGACCCACTTGTCCTCGTCGCCCCAGTAGATGTCGCGCTCCGGCTCGTAGACGTCGGGGCGGCCGCCGCCGAAGCCGAACACCGGCCCGCCCATGTCCTCGATCGCGACGTTGCCGGCGAGGATGAACAGGTCGGCCCCCGAGATATTTGGGCCGTACTTCTGCTTGATCGGCCACAGCAGGCGGCGCGACTTGTCGATGTTCACGTTGTCGGGCCAGCTGTTGAGCGGGGCGAAGCGCTGCTGCCCTCGCCCGCCGCCGCCGCGGCCGTCGGCCGTGCGGTAGGTGCCCGCCGCGTGCCAGGCCATGCGGATGAAGAACGGGCCGTAATGGCCGTAATCGGCCGGCCACCAGGGCTGGCTGTCGGTCATCAGCGCGGTCAGATCGGCCTTGAGCGCGTCGTAATCGAGCGCCTGGAACGCCTCGGCATAGTCGAAGTCCGGGCCGTGCGGGTCGGACGGGCCGTTGGGATTGAGGATCTCGGTCGCCAGCATTTCGGGCCACCAATCCTTGTTGGTGCGGCCGAGCAAAGCGCGCACGCCGCCGTCGCCATGCGCCGGGCAGCCCGAAATATCGCCGATCTTCGCGTCCATTATGCTTCCTCCTGATCGCTTGTGTGGCGCCGCCATAGGCGCGCGCGGGAATCGATAGAAACGATTAAACTTCGTCAGTGAGACTTGGAAAATCGATCAGACGGGTCATTTGCCTCGGCGCGCGGTTTGCGCTAATGGCGCCGGCTTCCCATCGCGATTGGAAAGCTGGACCCCGGCCTTCGCCGGGGAACGGCATTGTTGCGGGAGGACGTCTCCGAACGTCCGTCTGGACCGCTCGACTCGATCAGGGCGTAGCGATGTTTCGCGTAGCCCCACGAAAGAGAGTGACACATGGCAAAGAAGATTACGGGCTACATCAAGCTCCAGGTGCCCGCGGGCACCGCCAATCCCTCCCCGCCGATCGGCCCCGCGCTCGGCCAGCGCGGCGTCAACATCATGGAGTTCTGCAAGGCGTTCAACGCCGCGACGAACGACATGGAAAAGAGCATGCCGATCCCGACCATCATCACCGTCTATGCGGACCGCTCGTTCAGCTTCGTCACCAAGACGCCGCCGGCGAGCTTCCTCCTGAAGAAGGCGGCCAAGCTCAAGTCCGGCGCCAAGGAGCCGGGCAAGGAGATTGTCGGCCGGGTCACGCGCGCGCAGCTGCGCGAGATCGCCGAGATGAAGATGAAGGATCTGAACGCCAACGACATCGACGCGGCGGCGAAGATCATCGAAGGCTCCGCCCGCGCGATGGGCCTCGAAGTGACGGGGAGCTAAGGCAATGGCGAAGCTGACCAAGAAGCAGAAGAAGCTGGCCGAACTCGACCACGCGAAGCTCTACGGCGTCGACGAGGCGATTCAGGTCGCCAAGGCGAACGCGACGGCGAAGTTCGACGAGACGATCGAGATCGCGCTCAATCTGGGCGTCGATCCCCGCCACGCCGACCAGATGGTGCGCGGCGTCGTCACTCTCCCCGCCGGCACCGGCAAGACCGTGCGCGTCGCCGTCTTCGCGAAGGGCGACAAGGCGGACGAGGCGAAGGCCGCCGGGGCGGACGTCGTCGGCGCCGAGGATCTGATGGAGACGATCCAGGGCGGGACGATCGATTTCGACCGCGTCATCGCCACGCCCGACATGATGGGCGTGGTCGGCCGGCTCGGCAAGGTGCTCGGCCCCAAGGGGCTGATGCCGAACCCGAAGCTCGGCACGGTGACCCCGAACGTCGCCGAGGCGGTGAAGGCGGCCAAGGGCGGCCAGGTCGAGTTCCGTGTCGAGAAGGCCGGGATCATCCATTCAGGGATCGGCAAGGCGAGCTTCACCGAGGCGGACCTGCGCAAGAATTTCGACGCCTTCGTCGATGCGATCGTCAAGGCCAAGCCGACCGGTGCCAAGGGCAAATATGTCCAGAAGGTCGCGATCAGCTCGAGCATGGGTCCGGGCCTCAAGATCGACGTGGCCGAGGTCGCGTCGGCCTAAGCACTTCCTCATCAACGGAACCCAAGCAAGGGCCGGAGCAGAAGCTCCGGCCCTTTTGCTTTGTCGTCCTCCCGGGTCCCGCAACGGTTGACCCGCGGCTCGATCTTGCTAATACGACTGCGAATCATTCGCATTAGCAAGTAAGGGGTTTCAATGACGGGGCGGGAGTGGCTGCTGGCAAGCAGCGCGATGATGTGGGCGGCGGCGCCGGCGGCGGCCCAGGCCGAGACGGCGGCGGACGGCGACTCGCAGGCAATCACGGTGACGGCGACGCGCGTGCCGACGCCCGCGGACGAGGTGCCGGCGACGGTCACCGTGATCGACGAGCAGCGCATCACCGACGAGCTCGCGACCGACGCGCGCGATCTCGTCCGCTTCGAGCCGGGCGTCACCGTGCCGCGCTCCCCTGCCCGCTTCGGCGCGGCGCTCGGCACGACCGGGCGCTCGGGCAATTCCGGTTTCAATATCCGCGGCATCGGGGGAAATCGCGTCCTCATCCAGGTCGACGGCATCCGCGTGCCCGAGGGCTTTACCTTCGGCGCGCAGGCGGCGGGGCGCGGCGACTATGTCGATCTCGGCATCTTGCGCTCGGTCGAGATCCTGCGCGGCCCCGCTTCGGCGCTCTACGGCTCGGACGGCCTCGCCGGCGCGGTGAGCTTCCAGACCAGCGATCCGGCCGATCTGCTCGAGCCCGGCCGCGACGTCACCGCCATGCTCCGCGCCACTTACGACAGCGCCAGCCAAGAGTTTTCCGAGACTGGGATCGTCGCCGGCCGCTCCGGGCGCTGGTCGGGCCTCGTCGCCTATACAAGACGCGACGGCGAGGCGCTCGACAATGAGGGCGAGGTCGGCGGCACTGGTCCGAACCGCACCGAGCCGAACCCCCAGGACACGCGATCCAACGCCCTCTTCGGCAAGATCGTCTTCACGCCGAACGACGCGCACGCCTTTCGGCTCACCGGCGAATATTATGACAGCTTCGTCTTCACCGACGTGCTGAGCGGGCGCGAGACTTCGCCCTTCACCGGGGCGACCGTCGACCAATTGCTCGCGCGCGACACGATCGAGCGCAGCCGGGTCAGCCTTGACTGGCGCTACACCGGCGGCGGCGCGATCGATTTCGCCCAGATCGCGCTCTACTGGCAGGACGCGACCAACGTCCAGTTCAGCGACGAAGACCGCTCGCCCCAGGCCGATCGCGAGCGGCTGAACACGTTCGACAATCGGGTGATCGGCGCGAGCGCGGAGGCGCGGACCTCGTTCACCACCGGCGCGATCCGCCACCGGCTTGTCTTCGGCGGCGACATTTCCGTCACCCATCAGGAAGGGCTGCGCGACGGCGTGGTGCCGCCGTTTGGCGAGACCTTCCCGACCCGCGCCTTCCCCGCGACCGATTTCACCCGGGCCGGCCTCTTCATCGGCGACGAGATCGAGCTGATCCCGGACGCGCTGACGCTCCATCCGGCGCTGCGCTTCGATCATTACAGCCTCGATCCGGAGGACGATCCGCTGCTGCCGACCTTCAACGGCTCGGCGCAGGACGGGTCGCGCGTGACGCCCCGGATCGGCGCGGTGCTCGCGCTCGGCCACGGCTTCAGCCTCTACGGCCATTACGCGACGGGCTTTCGGGCGCCTTCGCCAAGCGACGTCAATCAGTTCTTCGAAAACGTCATCTTCGGCTACACCTCGATCCCCAATCCGGATTTGAGGCCCGAGACCAGCGAGAGCTGGGAGGCCGGAATCCGCTACAGCGGCGACATCCTCCACGCCTCGCTGACCGGCTTCGCCGGGCGCTACGACGATTTCATCGCGCAGGTGCAGGTCGGCGGCAGCTTCACGCCCGCAGACCCCGGCATTTTCCAGGTCGTCAATATCGACCGGGTCGAGATCGAGGGGATCGAGGGGCGTGCCGCCCTCGTCTTCCCGAGCGGCTTCAACGCCGACTTCGCCTTCGCCTGGGCGACCGGCGACGAGATCGACCCCAACGGCGTCAGCGCGCCGCTCGAAAGCATCGATCCGCTCCGCGTCGTCGCGGGCGCCGGCTATCGCGATCCGGGCGGCCGCTTCGGCGCGCAGCTGATCCTCACCGCCACCGCGCGCAAGTCGCGCCGCTCGGCCGCGGGCGCGGCCTGCGGCCTCACCTGCTTCCGGCCGGAAGCGTCGGAGGTGCTCGATTTCACCACCTTCTGGCGGGTGAACGAGCATGTCACGCTGCGCGCCGGTATTTTCAACCTCACCGACGAGCTCTACGCTTATTGGAGCGACGTCGCCGGTCTCACCCAGACCTCGCCTTCCATCGACGCCTATTCCCAGCCCGGCCGCAACGCGCGCGTGTCGGTCAGCCTGCGTTTCTAGGAGACCTGAGATGACCTTTCTGAAAATGCTGCTCGCGGCTCTCGCCCTCCTCCTGATCCCGGCCGCCGTCCAGGTCCAGGCCCAGCCCGCCGCCGACGATTTCGGCGTGCTCGTCATGGCGCATGGCGGCGGGCCCGCCTGGAACGGCCAGGTCGAGGCGATGCTGGAGCCGCTGCGCCGCGATTATCGGCTGGAGATCGCCTTCGGCATGGCCACGCCCGGCACGATTCAGGCCGCAGCCGAGCGGCTCGAGGCGCGCGGCGCCCGCCGGATCGCGGTGGTGCGGTTGTTCATCAGCGGCGAAAGCTGGCTGGAGCGGACCGAGCAGATTTTGGGGCTGAGGCCCGGCGCGCCGCCGCGGCCCGAGGGCGGCGCGCACGCGGGCCACGGCGCCCATGGCGGCCACGATATGTCGCTCTGGCGGATCGAATCCGACGCCCGCTTCGCGCTCAGCCGCGAGGGGCTGGCCGACGCGCCGGAAATGGGCGCCGTGCTGGTCGACCGGGTTCGCGCGGTGAGCCGGGAGCCCGCGCGCGAGACGGTGCTCGTGCTCGCCCACGGGCCGGAGGACGACGAGGAGAATGCGCGCTGGCTCCGGCAGATCGACGCGCGCGCGGCGGCGATCCGCGATCATGCCGATTTCCGCGCGGTCCATGTCGAATCGCTGCGCGAGGACTGGCCGGAGAAGCGCGCCGAATCCGGGGCGCGGATCCGCGCGCTCGCGGCCGAGGCCATCCGGGACGGCGGCCGGCTGATCGTCATCCCCTATCGCGTCTCCGGCTTCGGCCCCTATGCGCGCGTGCTCGAGGGGATCGACTATGAAGCCGACCGGCACGGGCTGGTGCCGAGCACCGAGGTCGAGCAATGGGTCCGCCGCCAGGCCGAGCAATTGCGGACCGCGCTGGCCGCGCCGGCGGCCTGACCCGCACCTTCACGTCCAGGGGGAGAGACATGAAACCGACACTCTACCTCGCGGCGTTCGCCGCAACTTTCACCGCCGTTCCCGCCGCCGCGCAGGAACCAGTGCCGCCCGCATCGATCGTCCGGCCCGCCGATTTCGAGGCAAGCCGGCGCGCGATTCTCGCCATGGCGGGCAATTACCGGGTGCGCTTCGACATGCGCGAGACGACCTCGTGGCGGAGCGATTACACGCCGCTCGCCGCTGCCGCTTCGGGCGGGCACGAGGTCGTGCGGGTGATCGCCGACAGCGGCCGCTTCATCAGCCTCCAGCACCTGCTCGTCGTCGACGCCGACGGGATGCCGATGGTGATCAAGCATTGGCGGCAGGACTGGACCTATGAGCCCGAGACGGTGCTCGCTTATGTCGGCCCGAACCAGTGGCGCGTGCAGTCCGTGCCCGAGGCGGCGCGGCCCGGCGCCTGGTCGCAGACCGTCTGGCAGGTGGACGACTCACCCCGTTACGGGGCGGTGGGGCGCTGGACGGTGACCGGCGGCGTGCCGCGCTGGCGCTCGGACTGGACCTGGCGGCCACTCGCCCGGCGCGATGCGATCCGCTCACCCCGCTACGACCGCTATCTCGCGATCAACCGTCATTCGCCGACTCCGGACGGCGGCTGGATCCACTGGCAGGACAATCTCAAGATGGGAAATGTCGAGGGCGCGAGCGTGCCTTTCGTCCAGGAGAGCGTCCTCAACACCTACCGGCCGCCTAGCGACTTCAACGTCGCCATCGCCGATCGCTACTGGGCCGCGACCGACGATTATTGGGAAGCGGTCCGCGGCGAATGGAGCCGGGTCGAGCGCGACCAAAGCGGCATCCATATCCAGGAGGAGGCGCAGACCGGCAACGTCATCGCCAGTCGCCTGCTCGAAATGGGCACCGAGATTTTCGAGGGCCGGATGGAGACGTCGGCGGCGATCGCAGAGGCGCGCCGGCTGATCGCCGAGGCGACGAACGCCCGGCAGCAGACCGCGGCACGCTAAATCCTGCTCTTCGCCGCCTTGCGCGCCGCGCCGGGCGCGCTAGGCTGGCGGGAAAGGAGCTTCGGCGATGAGCGACAGGCGGTACGGACTGGACGACGATCGGGAGACGCTTCGCCGCGCGCGCGAGCCGACGGTGGGCGAGCTGATCGACCAGTCGGTGCGGCGGGTCGTCACGGCGATCGTGATCGCCGGCGGGCTGATCGGCTTCGGCGTCTATGCGGGCGGCGGCGGCGACGTCGAGGCGCCGGATTACCAGATCACCAGCGCCGCCGACGGACGGGTCTATCGGCTCAACACCGATTCGGGCTCGATCGTAGCCTGCGAGAACAACCAATGCTGGCTGATGCAGCGCGGCAGCCAGGATCTGGGCGACGAGCCGCCGCGGCCGACGCCGCAACAGGCCGTGCCGGCTCCGGCGCAACCGCAGGCGCAGCTGCCGGCGCCATCGCAAGCGCCTACGCAGACGCCCGCTCAAACTCCCGCTCCCGCGGCGGAGCCCGCGCAAAAGTAAGCCCCGCCGGTTTGACCCGGCGGGGCTCCCTGACGGCTCGCTCCCGAAGGATTGAGCCATCATATCCGTTCGATCTTATCAACCGATTGGACGCATGAAAAACGCCGCCTCGGCTCGCGCGTTCCGGCGCCGCGCGAGAATGTTGTGGATAACTCAGATTGGTTTTGCCGGGGTCTTTCGCGGCTCCCGCCGCGTCCGTTCGGCGGGCCGTTCCGGCGCGCGCGAAGGAACAAAAGCGCGGTTGCCGGCTTGATCCGACGACCCGTGCCGCGGCGGGCGCCGCCGCGCGGGATTTTCCTCTTCGAAAAGGAACGAGACATGCTGAAGAACAAGTCCAGCCGCCGCGTATTGGCGGCGTTCGGGGGCGTGCTGATCCTCGCCGGCGCCGGCAGCGCCGATGCCGCCTTCGCCCAGCGCTTCCGCGCCGCGCTGACCGGCGCGGCCGAAGTGCAGCCCGGCGATCCCGACGGCTCGGGCGTCGCCGAAATCCGCCTCGACGACACGCTCAACCAGGTCTGCGTCCAGCTCGAGGTGAGCGGCATCAGCCAGGCGACCGCCGCCCATATCCATCGCGGCGCCGAAGGCGTGAACGGCCCGCCGGTGGTCAATCTCGACGTGCCGGACGCCGACGGCGACGAGGACGATTGCGACCATATCGGCGACGAGCTGGTCGACGACATCGCCCGCAATCCGGCCGGCTTCTACGTCAACGTCCACACCGGCGATTTCCCGGACGGCGCGATCCGCGGCCAGCTGATGCCGAGCGCGGACTGAACTTGCTGCCTCTCCCGCTCCGGCGGGAGGGGCGGCTCCGCCTCTAGCCGGGCGTCTGGGCGTTGACCATGTCGCGCACCAGCATGCCGCGATGGCGGCGGGCGGGACGATCGAGCGGCAGCCGGTAGAGGGAGCGTAGGAAGGTCATGTCCCAATCGGTGAGGCTGCGCCCCTCCGGGTCGGTCGAGAACAGGCCCAGGATCGAGCCAGGCGCGCGAGGATCGCTGGTCCGCACCTCGACGAAAGCGACGAAAGCGGCATAGGCGGCGATCGCCTCCAGCGACATGCCTTCGACCCGGTCGAGATCGATCACGACGTTGGCGTCGACGATGGCCCGGTTCACCTGGGTGCTGATGACGCTCGAATCGTAGTGAGAAAGCGCTTCGGTTTCAAAAGGGCTGGAGGCCACGCTCTGACCGGGACCCCCCGCGCCGCCCGACTCGGTCACCAAATACTGCGAGGTTTCGCGCGTCGCATGGCGACTGCGGGTCCCGGTGAGGTACCACCAGCGGACGGGCGCGTCGCCGTTGACCAGAGCATCGCGCGCGTCGACCGGCACCTCCCGGAGCCGGGTCGGCGAGCGCCGGTCGATCTCCCGCATCAGCGCCTCGGCATCGCCGACGAAGCTGACCGACACGTTCGAGCGGCAGCCTTCGGGAGCAACCCGCATCCCGACTTCCGTCGCGATCGCGCGCATCCGCGCCTCGACGACGCCGGCATAACGCTCGGTGATGCCGCGCACGCGTGGGCAGACCGGATCGATCCAACGCGCCGCCGCTTGCTGGCCCCGCGCCACGCCGATCTGGCGGACGAACTCGACCGCCCGCTCGCGCGCCTGCTCGCGGGTGAGCCGCGTTCCTGTGACAGTGATGGAGGCCTCGGGATCGCTCCTGAGATCGCGCGTCTGCTGCGCATTCAGCGGGCCGGCGAGGCTGAGCGCGAGGCTTGCGCTCACGAAAAGCGAAAGACACTGCTTCATGCCGAAAGCAATATACAATTCCGGCGGGGCGACAATAGGCTGATGCCCGCCGCCGCCCGGTTGACTTTGCGGGGCGAGGCGCTATCTGCGCGCCTTCGCTCGGGGTTCGCCCCAAGCGTTCCGTCCGAGACAGCTGGCGAGGGCTTGCCCTCTTAATCTCCAGCCGAGGCGGGGAAGAGTTTCGAGCCGTGCCGGCGTGCGATGCCGCGATCACGGACTGCCTGAAGCCTCCATGGCGTTCGGGCGCGACCCCTCCCCTTCGGACCCGCCGCGTGGGCATTTCGCTCATGCGTTTACGTGCGCCCGGTCCGCCGGGCGAAGTGTGAAGGAAGAAGCATGGATCGCGCTCAGAAAAGAGAGGCGGTTGCCGAGCTGAAGCAGACGTTCAACGAGACCAACGTGGTGGTCGTCACCCGTAATCTCGGCCTCACGGTGGCCCAGTCCACAGACCTGAGGAACCGGATGCGCGATGCCGGCGCCCGCTACAAGGTCGCGAAGAACAAGCTCGCCCTGATCGCGCTCGAAGGGACCACCTACGCGCCGATCAGCGATTTGATGAACGGGCCGATCGCCCTGGCGACGTCCGCCGATCCGGTCGCCGCCGCCAAGGCCGCGGTCGATTTCGCCAAGACCAACGATCGCCTCGAGATCGTCGGCGGGGCGATGGGCGAGACCTTGCTCAACGCGGAGGGCGTCATGGCGCTCGCCGCCTTGCCGTCGCTCGACGAGCTTCGCGCCAGGATCGTGGGCCTCATCCAGGCGCCAGCGAGCAAGATCGCGCGGACGATCAACGAGCCCGGCGCGCAGCTGGCCCGGGTCATCGGCGCTTATGCCGCCAAGGAAGCGGCCTGACCTTTTCGTTTTGAACTGAACCTTTTGGGGCGACGCCCCGCAATGGAGACTTTAACATGGCAGACATCAATTCCCTCGTCGATCAGCTCAGCGAGCTGACCGTTCTCGAAGCCGCCGACCTCGCCAAAGCGCTGGAGGAGAAGTGGGGCGTTTCGGCCGCCGCCGCGGTTGCCGCCGGCCCCGCCGCCGCCGGCCCCGCCGCCCCGGCCGCCGAAGAGCAGACCGAGTTCGACGTCATCCTCACCGGCGACGGCGGCAAGAAGATCAACGTGATCAAGGAGGTCCGCGCGATCACCCAGCTCGGCCTCGGCGAGGCCAAGGCGCTGGTCGAGAGCGCGCCCAAGGCGATCAAGGAAGGTGTCTCCAAGGCCGAGGCCGAGGAGATCAAGAAGAAGATCGAGGAAGCCGGCGGCACCGTCGAGTTGAAATAAGCTTCCTGACGCGTTTCGCGGGTGTCTTGAAGCGCCCGCGGATGGGAGGGCGGTCCGGCAACGGGCCGCCCTTTCTTCATGCGCGCGCCGGGCCTAGATGGGAATCCCATTCGAAGGATCGCCACCATGCCCCATGCCCACGGCTATGCCGCCCAATCGGCCGAGACCCCGCTCGCTCCCTACAGCTTCGAACGCCGCGCGCTTCGGCCGAACGACGTGCGGATCGAGATCCTTTATTGCGGGGTCTGCCATTCGGACCTGCACACGGTGCGCAGCGAATGGCCGGGGACGGTCTACCCCAGCGTGCCGGGCCACGAGATCGTCGGGCGGGTGACCGCGGTCGGGCCGGAGGTGACGCAGCACGCCGAAGGCGATCTCGTCGCGGTCGGCTGCCTGGTCGATTCCTGCCGAACCTGCTCCGCCTGCCAAGAAGGGCTGGAGCAATATTGCGAGACCGGCCTCACGGGCACTTACAACAGCCCCGACCGGGTGACGGGCGAGAACACGCTCGGCGGCTATTCGGATTCGATCATGGTGCGCGAGGAGTTCGTGCTCAAGATCCGGCACGACGAGAGCGATCTTGCGGCCGTGGCGCCCTTGCTCTGCGCCGGGATCACGACCTGGTCGCCGCTCCGGCACTGGAAGGTCGGGCCGGGCAGCAAGGTCGGCGTCGTCGGGATCGGCGGCCTCGGCCATATGGGCGTGAAGCTCGCCAAGGCGCTGGGCGCCCATGTCGTCGCCTTCACCACTTCGCCCGACAAGGTCGCGGACGCGAGCGCGCTCGGCGCGGACGAGGTGGTGGTCTCGCGCGATCCCGCGCAGATGGCGGCGCAGACGGGCACGCTCGACTTCATCCTCAACACGGTCGCCGCGCCGCACG
>NZ_JBQTJC010000173.1:0-4498 GCF_052387495.1 Sphingosinicella sp.
TCGAACGGCGGCCTCAACGCGCCGATGACCGACATGGCGCGCTACCTCGCCTTCCTGATCGGCGATCCGGCGCAACCATTGAATTATGATCTGGTGCTGCAGCGTTCGTCGCTGGAGGAGATGTGGCGGCCAGCGATCGCGCTCGACCGCGAATCCACCGAGGGGCGGATCGCCGTGGCGACACACAGCGGCCTCAACTTCTTCGTCACCGTGGGCAGGCCGGTGCGGATCGTCGGCCATAGCGGCGACCAGAACGGCTTTCGTGCCTGGCTCAGCTTTTGTCCCGAACAGCGGGCCGGAAGCCTGCTCGCCTTCAACACCACTGTCGGGGCCTCGAACGACCCGCCGGACGCCCGGATCGCGCTGGCGACCGACCGACTGTGCGAGGCGCTGGCGCGCTAAGGTCGCAGGATGGTGCGGCCGGTGGCGTGGGCATCCACGGCGGCGCGGCTGAACAGCATCGGCCGCAGCTCGCCCCTTACCCAGTGCGGGTAGAGATCGCGATAATGGGCAGAGCGGGGGTCGTTGGAGTTGCCGGGGAGGTTGAGGAACAGCGAATTGTCCCAGCCTCCGACGTCGATCACCTGGAGATAGCTCGCACCGCCGCCGACCTGCCAGCCACCGCCCCTGATCCAGCGTGCCATCGGCGTGTAGGAATCGCCGCCGGAACCCTCCCCCTCGATCGGCGGAAAGGCGGCGGCGATTGCGGGAATGCGGGACAGGGGATGGCGGATCGTCACCCGGTGCAGCGTCCCCCAGCGCCAGGCGGCGGGGTCCGGCCCGAGCTGCTCGCGCGCCAGCGCCCAGGCGGCAACGAGGGCGGCGTCGAACAGGGCGTCGCGGGCGGCGGCAGGGTCCGACCCAAGCCGTTGGTCAGGATGGGCGAGCAGTCCCAGCAGCACGGATGGCGCAATCTCGTCGACCAGCGCGCGCGCGCGTTCGGGCACGATTGCCGTGAGCATGCGCCGGCCCAGCTCGCGCCACAGCAGCTGATAGAGGGCCGCCGGTCCGCTGTCGGCGTCGAGCCGTCCGTCCCAGCCGCGCAACATCGCGAGTGCAGGCTCCGCCTCGGCCGAACCCCGGGCGGGCAGTAGCGCACCGAGCTGCCGCGCCGGTGTGGACAGCGTGTCGTGCATCAGCGCCACGCTGTCGGCGAGGTTGTGACGCGGCTGCGCCGCCAGTACGCCGGCGATCCGCTCGTAACGGTAAGGATCGCGGAAGGAGAAAGCCGGGATCCGCTCGCGCGGCCAGCCTTCGGGGAGGTTGTTCTGGTTGGCCGAAGCGAACCAGCCCTTGGCCGGATTGTACTCATTCGGCAGCGCGGAAAAGTCCCGGATCCCGGTCCAGTCGTAGCGACCGTCGCCGGGCACCGGCATCAGCCCGTCGCCCCGGCGCCGGACCGGCATGAAGCCGATCACCTGCCAGCCATGATTGCCGTCGATATCGGCATAATGGAAATTGGTCGGCGACGGGTGGAAGCGGAAGGCGGTCTCGCGCAGCTCCTCCCAGTCCCGCGCGAGGTTGATCGCGATCATCGCGAAGGCGCCGCTCGCCCCGGGTTGCAGCTCGATCGCGGCGAGCGCGGTGGCGCGCCGCCGCGCGGGATCGTGCGAGAGCACCGGACCCTGCACGGAATAGCGCAAAGTGGCGGCGTGAGGCGGCGCGTCCTTGACCGGGATCGAGACGTCGACCCGTTCGAACCGCCGCCAGCCGCCCTCGTGACGGTACTGCTCGGGAACGTCCGGGTGAAGCTCGAGGATGAAGAGGTCTTCCTGGTCGATATGGAAATTGGTCCGGCCGAAGGCGAAGCGGTCGGTGTGACCCTGCATGATCCCGGGCAGGCCCGGCGCGCCGCCGCCGATCACGTCCAGCCCCGGCGCGCTCAGATGCGCGACATGGCGCGGGCCGAAGCCGCCGATGCCGAGATGCGGGTCATTGGCGAGGATCGGCCGCCCGGTCGCGCTGCGCCCCGGGCCGATCGTCCAGGCATTGCTGCCCGCCTCGCGGTCGTTGGCCGGCGAAGGCTCGGGCGCGGGCACGAGCGCGCCGAACGGCAGCCCGCCGAGCCGCAGCACGCCGAGGTCCGCCGCCGACACCGCCGCCGCGTCCAGACCTTCGGGCACGCGCAGCTCCCAGGCCGGCCGCAGCGGGGCGACGATCGCGTCGAACTCGAGCAGGCCCATGCCGGCCAGGCGGGCGCGGCGGATCTCATCCTCGACGCCGCCGAAGCCGGCGCCGCGCGCGATCACCATGTCGCGCAGCTCCCACCGCAGCGGAGTCACGCCGAGAATGCCATATTCCAGCGGCAGCAAGGCGGAATCGGCCATGACCTCGTCGATGCGCGCGTTGATCCCGGCAACATAGGCCTGGGCGCAGGCGAGGATGGTCTCCGGCACCCGCGCGAGCTCGGCATCGAGATCGCCGCGGAACAGGAACAGCCGCGTCACGGCGTCGTGGGCGGCGAATTGCGGGCCGAAAGCCTCGGCCAGACGGCCCATCTCGCGGCGGTGCGACAGATCGATCTGGAACAGCCGGTCGCGCGCGACGACATAGCCCTGCCCGAAAAAGGCGTCGGGGATCGACCGCGCCCGGATGTGCGGAACGCCATAGGGATCGTCGAGGATCTCGATCGGCGCCGAGAGCCCGGCCGCCATCTGCTTCGTGCGCGAGACGATCGCCGCCGCCGCGCGCCCGGCGGCGGGCAGCAGCGCCGCCGTCGCGGCGGAACCGAGCAGGAAGGAACGGCGGCTGAGCATCGGCAAAATATCCTCGGGCGTGCGGACCTAGGCTAACGAGGGTCTGGCCTCGCGGCGCATCGCAAGCGCTCGGGCGACCATAGGGAAAAGTTATGGCCACGCGAAATTAATGCCCCTAAGCCCCACTCAAGGGCGCCATCATGAACCTCCGTCACATCGAGATTTTCCACGCCGTCTATGTGAACGGCTCGGTCAGCGCCGCGGCGCGGGCGCTCAACGTGTCGCAGCCTTCGGTGTCGAAGATGCTCCGGCACGCCGAAAGCCTGCTGGGCTTTCCCTTGTTCGATCGCGCCAATGGCGGGCTGGTGCCGACCGAGGACGCGCACAGCCTATTCGGCGACGTCCGGGAGATCCAGGACCGCGTCCAGGCGCTGCGCGAGGCCGGCCGCAACATCCGCCGCGGCACCGGCACGCTGCGCATCCTCGCGCTGCCCTCGCTGGCGCTCGAAGCCATTCCGAGCGCCGTGTCGCAATTCCTGCGGACCCACGAGAACGTGAAGTTCGACCTTCAGACCGTCCATCATGACGATTTGCTGCGCAAGCTTCACGAGCGCGAGACGGATATCGCGATCGCCTTTCAACTGCCGCCGTCGGCGCCGATCAGCCAACGCTGGCTCGGCGAAGGCGAGCTGGTCGCGCTCTACCGCGAGCAGGACATGCCCGACGCGCCACCGAGCCTCGAGCTCAGCCGCCTGCGCGGCCACCGCTTCATCAGCCTCGCCGCCAGCGGCCCGCTCGGTCAGCTTTTCACCGAGGAGCTGGAACGGCGCGACGTCGAGCTGGACGAGACGGTGTCGGTGCGCACCTTCTACATGGCGGCGGCGCTCGTCCGGCAGGGCGTCGGCATCACCGTCGTCGACAGCTTCACCGCCCAGGCCTGCCTCGCTCCGGGCCTGTCGATGCGTCCGCTGAGGCCGCGGATCACCTTCGACGTCCAGGCCATGTATCTGATCAACCGCCCGCCGGGGGCGCTGGCGGACGATTTCCTCAAGACGCTGAAGCAGGTGGTCGACGCTCCATAGCGGCTGGCTATGGCGGGTGGCGCTCTCACTATGCCACAGCCCCGGCGGGCCCGGTTAGGTTCCGCGCGAGATGATCCCGGCGCCTTACCTTGTCTATCTCGGTCACAGCACGGACCCGCTGAGCGTGAAGACCTCGCGGGGCGTTGCTGAGTTCCGGCCCGACGATTGCCTCGGGGAGTTCCGGCACGACGATTGCCCGCTGACGCTCGGCCTGCCGCGGCTGGGCATGGCGGAAGCGGCTGCGGCCGGCGCACGCACCCTCGTCCTCGGCATCGCCGGCGCGGGCGGCAAGGTCGGGGACGATCTCATCGACGATGCGGCCGCCGCGCTCGAGGCGGGGCTGCATGTCGCCTCCGGCCTGCATGAGCGGCTGCGCGACCAGCCGCGGCTGGACGAACTCGCCAGGGCGCGCGCGCTGAAGCTGTTCGATGTGCGCGATCCGCCCGCCGGTCTCGCTGTCGGCAAGGGCCATCCCCGGCCGGGCCACCGCCTGCTCACCGTCGGGACGGATTGCTCGGTCGGCAAGATGTACGCGACGCTGGCGCTGACCCGGGGCCTTCGCGAGCGCGGGATCGCCGCCCAGTTCAGAGCCACCGGGCAGACGGGCATCCTGATCGCGGGCGAGGGCGTGGCGGTCGATGCCGTCGTCGCCGACTTCATCTCCGGCGCGATCGAGCAGCTCGCCCCGGCGCGCGACGACGACGGGTGGGATTTGATCGA